>JAUYKX010000366.1 GCA_030699055.1 Candidatus Nanopelagicales bacterium | reverse complement strand
CGTCCCGGGCGATCCGGTTGGCCTCCGAACGCAGCTTCAGCACCCGGGCCGGACCGGTCCGACGAAGGTCGAGGTAGCGCCACTTCAGCCGGGCCTCCTCGCCGACCTCCGCGTAATCGTCCACGCCGAACGGCAGCGGATCAGCCTCCGACAGCACGACGACCTCGCTCGCGTCGACTTCGATGTCCCCGGTGGCCAGGGCCGGGTTCTCGTTGCCCTCCGGCCGGCGGCGCACCACGCCCACAACCTGCACGCACGACTCGGGACGCATCTCCCGCGCCACGTCCTCCAACCGGATGACCACCTGCACCCGCCCGGTCGCGTCCCGCAGGTCGCAGAAGGCGATCCCGCCGTGATCGCGCCGATGGGCGATCCAGCCGGCCAGCGTGACCTGGGAGTCCACATCGGAAAGGCGCAAGGTACCCGCGCCACGGTCTCGAATCACCGGGCCTCCTGATCCATCTCGTTGCCATCGGCGGTGGCCGACTCCCCGGTCCGAGCCGATGACGCCACCGACTCCTTCGACCGGGCCAATTCCCCCTGCACGGCTCGGACGAAGCCGCCGACGTCGCCCACGGGAGCCGTGGCCTGCACGCCGGTGGACATGTGCTTGACCATCGCCGACCCGTCGGCCAACTCCCGCTCCCCCACGATCACCGCCAGTTCGGCACCCGACCGATCGGCCGCCCGCATGCCGCCCTTCATGCTCCGATCCCCGTACGCCAGGTCCGCCCGCACCCCGGCGCGGCGCAGCGCGGCCAACAACCGCACGAGCGAACGCTTCGCCTCGCCCCCGACCGGCACCAAAAACACGTCGACCCGACCGGCCGGTGGATCGGCCAGCGCCTCGGCCCGGCAGGCGAGCATCGCGCGTTCGATTCCGATCGCGCAGCCGACCCCGGACATGTCATCGCCGCCCAGGTCGGCGACCAGCCCGTCGAAGCGCCCACCCCCGCCGATCGCGGACTGGGAACCGAGCCCCTCGTGGACGAACTCGAAGGTCGTCCGCGTGTAGTAGTCCAGCCCCCGGACCAGCTTGGGGTCCTCCTCGAAGGCCACCCCGAGAACGGTCAGATATTCGCAAACCTGATCATGGTGTGCCCGGGCTTCGGCGGAGATGAAGTCGCGCAGCACCGGCGCATCCGCCAGCAATGCCTTCACCTCGCGGCGCTTGTCGTCGAGCAAGCGCAACGGGTTGAGTTCGGCCCGCCGAAGGGTCTCCTGGTCCAGGTCCAGACCCTTGATGAATTCGGTGAGCTGATCGCGGTAGGCCGGTCGCTCGGCAACGTCACCGAGGGAGTTGACCAACAGTCGGAAGCCGGTCAGACCCAGCGCCCGGAGCCCGGCATCGGTGAGCGCGATGACCTCCGCGTCGAGCGCCGGATCGTCGTAACCGATCGCCTCCATACCCACCTGATTGAACTGCCGATACCTGCCCCGCTGGGGGCGTTCCGCCCGGAAAAATGGGCCTGCGTACCACAGTTTGACGGGCAACCCGCCTCGCGCCAGACCGTGTTCGATCATGCTACGGACGACACCCGCCGTGCCCTCGGGTCGAAGCGAAATCGACCGGCCGCCGCGGTCCTCGAACGTGTACATCTCCTTGCCGACGATGTCGGTTCCCTCGCCAACGCCGCGCACATACAACGAGGTGTCCTCGAACACGGGAAGTTCGATGCACCGGTAACCGGCGTTGACCAGCGGTTCGATCAGCGTCCGGCGGGTGTGAAGGAATCGAGTCGATTCCGGGGGCACGTATTCGGCTACCCCTTTCGGAGCGTGAATTCGCTCAGGCACTTGCCATCACCGACTCGCACCTGGTCCGTCGGCGGCGCTGGCGCCGAGTTGGAGAAGGAACGGGTTGGTCGCCCGCTCCCGGCCGATCTCGGTGGCCTCGCCGTGCCCCGGCAACACCACGGTCGTGTCGTCCATCGTCAACACCCGGTTGGCCAGCGAAGCCATCATCTGCTCGGTGTCCCCGCGCGGCAGATCGGTTCGCCCGATGGAGCCTTCGAACAGGACGTCGCCGGTGAACACGATCGGGGGTCGGTCCTCGTCCCCGGCCAAACGGAACAGCACCGAACCCGGCGTGTGCCCCGGAGCACCGATCACCTCGATTTCGAGCCCGGCCACGTCCAGCCGCTGACCGTCTTCCACCTCCCGCACGTCTGCCGGTTCCCCGAACTGCGCGTCGGGCGGCACCAGCTGGCGCAGCATGGCCTGGGTCTCACCCGAAACCCCGGCCAGCGGATCTGCCAGTAGATAGCGATCATCAGCGTGAATGTAGGCCGGTATGCCCCGGGCGGCGCAGATCTCCCTCACCGACCACACATGGTCGGCATGCCCATGGGTGGCCAACACGCCTACCGGGTTCAGTCGATGCTCGGCCAGGATCTCCTCGACGCTGTCCAGCGCATCCAAACCCGGATCGATCACAATGCAATCGCCCCCCGGGCTGGGAGCGACGACAAAACAATTGGCCGCAAACGCCCCAGCCGGAAACCCCACGATGAACATGCTCACCCTCCGATACCGATAGTCGGTGCAGCGTATCGGCCTCGGGAAGCGCGCGAACCTCCGGCGCGAGCACCGTGGGAATCAACCCAAAGCCAGGAACCCGGCGTGCATGCGCCACATCTCACGGCGGTTCTTGCTCGCCGCAATCAATGCCCCCGCGTCATAGATGACACCGGCACTCATGCGCCGCGCTGCCGACCGCGTCCTCGGCCCGATCCGGTGGCCGCCCCCAGCAGCCGCGATTGGGCCAACACCTCGCGAGCCTCTTCAATGCCCTGCAAGAGTTCCTCCGTCGTCAGCGACCCATGATCGGCTTCCCACTCCGCAACCGCCTGCCGGCCACCGCGAATCAACAACACCATGCGGGCCTCCTCCGCGAGCAACGCCGATGGCTTGACGTCCTCGGCTCTGGCGACGCATTGGATCTGGTCATACAGATCGGCATCAAGAGGATCGGGTTGAATCATCTCTCTCAAGAAGCATCTCCCCAGGTCGGAGGCCATTTGATCTTTCACCACGCGGTCAAAACACCACGATCATCGGTGGATTGAGGGTTAGAGATCGGCCGTTCCACTGTCCGCAGAGCTCTGGAAAAGCCGGCCTGACACACGTTTTCGGCCGGGAGTGCCGTCGTGACCAGAAACGGTGGGTGCTTGATTCCAGCGTGGGTTTCGGCGCGAGTTGCCTTCGTCATCGACAGAAAGCCGCGCGGCGACTATCGCTCATTTGCGGTCGCCAGGATTGATATTGCCTGCTTTTTCGCTTGCGGGCTGCCTCGTTGGGTGGTTGAGCTAGTGCTGTTCGCCTCGTTACGTAGCTGGTGTGAGCCACTTGTTGTCCCAGACTCAAGGGGGTGGAACGAATCCGGGGGTGAACTGAGCTACCAGTTTGGCAAACTCGATCAGGTCTGGCTCGCGCCAGTACGGTCCGACCACCTGCACTCCGATTGGCAATCCGTCGTCGCCTAGCCCAAGCGGGATGTTGATTGCCGGGTGTCCGGTTGCGTTGAAGCAGGCCACAAACGGCCAGGTGTAGTTGATGTACGGCATCGAATCAGTGTCACCGGGTAGCGCAGTGCCGATCTTGCATCGCTTGAACGCCGGACCGTAGCTCATCGGGCATATCAGCAAGTCGTGGTCGTCAAAGTATCTCTCCCACTCACCGATTAACGCTGATCTCAGGGTCATCGTCTCGGCGTAGTTGGTGAATCCGATCTTGAATCCTTGCCGGTACTCGTCTTGGAATTCGGTCAATCCCTTCAACAGCGTGCGCCGTAGCTGGGCCTTCATCAAAGGTCGGATTGGGCGCGGTACACCTTGGGTGATCACCTGTGGGAACAGTCGGACGTACAGTGCGAGTGAACGTCGATGCAGATCCGCGCCAGGGGAGGCGTTCACTGCCCGCGAGCCGTGTTCCTCCAGCGCTCTTACGAAGTCCGCGATGACTGCCTGCATCTTGCGTCCGCTCGGGTGCCCTGGCCATTGGTCCACCCAGGCGAGCCGATAGTCGGCCAGGGACTTGCCATCGGCGTCGTGCCATTCGATACGTGGAACTGTTCGTTCGTTCTCGTCGGAACCGCGCAGGATCCGCCAGGCTGTTTCAAGGTCCTCTGGGGTGCGTGCCATGGGCCCGGCCACGGCCATGTTCGAGATATAGCCCCGCGCGCCTTTAGGTATCGGGCCCATGCCGTGGGTCGGAATCGTGTTCTCTGTCGTCTTCAACCCGTACACGCCGGTGAAGTTGGCCGGAACGCGAATCGAGCCACCGAAGTCCCCGCCAAGCTCAAGCGCACTCATCCCAGTGGCCAACGCCGCGGCAGCGCCGCCGCTACTACCGCCGGGTGTGTAGTCGTGGTTGTAAGGGTTTTTGCCTTCGGGGAAGAGCTGTCCTTGTACCTGATAGTCGATCAAGTTCGCCGGGACATTCGTCTTGCCCATGATCACCGCACCAGCCCCGCGAAGTCGTTTGACGGAGAGGCTGTCGTCTGGCGCGACCCAGTTCCTGAACATCTTGGAGTTGAGCGTGGTTCGCTGGCCCTTGAGCCAGAATTGCTCCTTAACCGTCACCGGCACGCCGTGCAAAGGTCCGCGGAAGTGCCCCGCCGCAGCTTCGCGGTCCAGCTTTGACGCCTCTGCCAACGCTTGGGATTCGAGGAGGAGCACAACAGCGTTCAGTGACTGATTGAGTTCTTTGATCCGGCTCAGGTGAGCCTCAACGACTTCGGTTGAAGTTGTCTCCCCATCTCTGATACGACGCGCCAGTTCGGTCGCGGAATCAACCATCGTGTCTCCTCGATCAATAGGAAGTCGCCCGCTTCTGGCGGTCACGAACCGCTAACTGGAACGCCGCAGACCACCCTGGGCAAAGTTTAACAGTCTGCCACTTCGCGCGGTGAGAAAACGGACGTTTTCGGTCGGGTGGGAACCGCATGTTGGACTGCAATCGCACCCTAAGATCAGTCCGCCGCACAACTCTCAAAGCCCGGCCCAAACAAGGCGCTGTCGCCAATCTGGGGTTGGGGTGTCTCGCGGTGCTTTCCCGGCTGGTTGTGCCGGTCGCTGGGTTAGCGCAGGTCAACCCAACGCCAGGCTCTAATCTTGGTGCTCTTCTTGGGTCGAACTAGCAGCTCGGGGTCACCTGTCATGAGGGGCACGTCATATCGCAGAGCAGTCGCTGCAGCGAACGCATCGGCGTAGGCCATCGGCATCCCTGCCTTGATCTTGGCAGCGGCAAGCACGAGAGGCGCGTCCGGTAGTTGGACATCAACGCTGGAACGAACATCGGCCACCACCACGTCGGCCGCATCTTCGCTTTGACGGCGCGTCAAGATGTACGCGACTTCACCCAGATTGATCCAGGACATGACGGAGTCGCCGGAATCAACAGCCGCTTCCACCGTGGCGGCGTTAGGGCCGTCATCGAGCAAGTTGAGGATCGCCCACGAGTCCAGCGCCACTCGACCGCTCAACGGGTGTCCTCTCGGACACGGTCGCGGGCGCGCTGAGCTGCAAGATCGGATACGAGTGCAAGGCCTCGGAATCGTCCACGCAGTGGAGTTGCCGGTCCTGCCTTGTGACCAGCGACGTGATCGCCTTCTATCCAGAAGTCCATCCGATCTCCAGGCCGTATGTCTAATTGATCGCGCAATTCTTTCGGTATTACCACCTGACCCTTGGGCCCAACGCGAGAAGTCATACCTCAAGTATAACCCCAGGCATTGCGACCGAAGGGGTCGACGTATCCAAGCTGGAAGTGCAACGCATGTGGTTTGGGCGTAGTTCCTGACCGGAAAGCGTTTCGCGACCACTTTCCGTGAGTCTCGTCGCGTCCGCGCCTCTAGGCAATGACGTCGTTGGCGCCGTCGCCTGCTGCCCCAGTCAATGCGTCGGCCAGCAAGATGCTGCGGGTCTTGTCTTGGCATCGCCGCCCGCACCCTTGCTGAAATCCAGCTGCGATCGCCCCCAATTGGTTGACTCAGTGACCAATTGCCGGCTTGCCTCGGGCCTTCCTTGACCCAGTGAAACGGTCGTTTGCTCGACAGCAAGCAACTCCAGGTATTCGCCTTGTCGCCACCTCAGCCAATTACGTTGCTGAGACACAGAACCGAGCGACGCTGTTGAGGTGGGTTTGGGTCGAGCTGACCTGCTTGGCCTCCCAGTGCGATGATCGTTCGATGGCAGATTCCCTGGAAGCGATAATTGACCGGCTCGGCGGCGCAATGCGCGAACATGCGCGAGTTGCCTGCAATGACGGCGAACCGATCGAGGTAATACAAGCTGGCGACGCGGTCACTCAAGCCGCGCGTGACTACGGAGAATGGCTTTCAGCTAGTAGCGGCTGGGGCAATCCGTTGGGTGACATCTATGCCGACGAAGACGCAGACGAAGAAGATTCGGTTGAGACTGCGGCGTCGGATTCCGAAGCTCGGACGATCGTGTCGGTCCGAGCGATGTATGACTATGAAATCCCTGACGAAGCACTCCTGATTGCGGCGGCACAGCGCCTGCGCGAGGAGACCGACAGCGATGCTCGGCCTGTCAGCCACATCGGCGAAGCGATCTACGCCCTCATCCACGGGAAGGGCATGACCATCCCTGCGCTCGAAATCCCTGAGCTGGTCGGCCTAAACGGTTTCACTGTCGTGCACCAAACGACAGACCCCCTTGTCGAAGACGACCTCGACTTCGACAAGGACTTCGAGCAGAACCTTTTACCCAACGACGAAGACGAGATGGTCTACAGCTTCGGCGACCACCGGTCGTGCTGACGGCCATCGTCACTGTCGACATCAAGTGGAATTCATTTACGAGAATCACGGACCTCGGCTCGCGTCGCGATATCGCCTGGCTTTCATGCCACCAAACTGAGCGCGCAGCCCCGCGACAACCTCGTAAGAACGAGACACTCTGACCTAACCCCTTTTGGTTGGGCCATGTGTTGTGAGAGTCCTTGCGCCGTGTGATGGGGCGGATTGGATTCTCGTGAAGAATCGTCGCCTTAGCCCGGAACAGATAATCGGCTAGCTGCGTGAAGCCGACCAGTTGCTGGCCGGTGGCAGCAGCGTTGCCGCAGCCGCCCGAGCACTCGGTGTCAGCGAGCAGACCTATCACCGGTGGCGCAATCAATACGGTGGGATGAAAGCCGACGACGCCAAGGCGGCTCAAGGAGTTGGAGAAGGAGAACACGCGACTGAAGAAGATCGTCGCCGATCAGGCGCTGGACATCGACATGCTCAAGGATGTGGCTGACGGAAAATTCTGACCCCGGCCCGCAAACGCAGCGCGATCACCGCGCAGCGTTTGCGGTTCGCCGGTTTCCCGAAGGCGGGCCTGCAAGCTGCTGGACCAGCCGAGATCAACCCAGCGGTTGGGCCCACCGACACCCACTGATGAGGACCAGCGGCTGCGGGCATGGCTGCGCAAGTTCTCCGTGGACCGGCCCAGGTGGGGCTGGCGGCGGGCATACGTCGGGCTGTGCCGTCAGGGCTGGATCGTGAACCGCAAACGTGTCCGGCGCCTGTGTCGTGAGGAAGGACTGCGGGTGCCGACCCGCCCCCGCAAGAAACCACACCGGGGAACCGGTGTTATCGGGGCGTTCTGCCCGATCCGCCCGAATGTGTTGTGGGCCATGGATTTCCATTTCGATCAGAC
>JAUYKX010000365.1 GCA_030699055.1 Candidatus Nanopelagicales bacterium | reverse complement strand
TTTTCTCGATCCAGTTCTTACGCCTATCCGCCGCCCGGACATGAACGTTGGCCAATGCTTGTTTGGCAGCGGCCCGACGCTGTGATCCTCGCCTGGCTCGTGACAGCCGGGCAGCGAGCTTGCGTGCTTTCCGGTCCGCCTTGAGGCTGTGCGGAACCCGGTAGTGCTGCCCGGTGGACAGCACCAATGTCGTCGCGACACCGCGATCAATCCCGACCCGGCTGCCCGTGGCCTCACGCTCGATCACGGGCTGGGCGGCGGTGAACGAGACATGCCAGCGGCCCGCCGGGTCGAAGGTGACCCTGGCCATGCCCGACTTGCCGGGCAGCGGCCTGGACAGCCGGAACCGCAGCCAGCCGACTTTCGGGACGAACACCCGACCCCAGCGCCGGTTCACCTTCTGCGCTTTCACGTCGCGGATGCAGAAACCCTCATCACGCCCGGCTTTGCGCCACGACGGTTTGCGATGCGAACCGTTGAAGAAGTTGCGCATCGCCCGGTCGAAATCGCGAAGCGCCGCTTGCTGCACCGACGATGATCCAGCGGCGAGCCATTCATTCTCTGCCCGCGCCTCGGCTAGCTGGCGAAACCTCGCGGCGGAGTTCGGCGGCGAACTGAGCCTCCCAGCGACCCGGTAATAGGACTGCTGCTCCACGGCAAGATTCCACACGAACCTTGCCTGGCTCGCATGTAGGGACAGCGCGTCGATCTGCTCGTCGTCGGGATAGGCCCGGTAACGGTACGACACGACTACCCGGACAGATTCTGGTTCTCGACGTACCGACCGATCACCCGGAGCCGATACTTCGGGCACCAGATCACGTGGTACTTCGCCGAGTACACGCTCTTGTTCATTGCCCGACAACCCACACCGCACATGGTGCCACCCGACACCGACAACCAAGCCCGTAGCGGCCCTCGACCCACGACTGAAGATCGTGGGCTTGCGGGCCGATTTCCGGTCATCAAACGGCAAAGGGTCGTATGTCCGGGTCACGCGTTGGAGTCGGTCTTGGCGCCTTGCTCGGTCGTCGGCCGTTCTGGCCGGATGTGGCCCGGCAGCCAATTCGGCCATCGTGATCGCGCTTATCGCGGTTTCCGCCGGCAGTTGCTCTGCTGGTATCCGATCCAGATCGATGACGGCCGAAGTGTCGAGCAAGCCTCGGTCGTGGCGTTCAGCCACGGGGCTGAGCCATCTGACCGATTCCTGCGTCAACGTCCGCGCGGAAACGTTCGCAGTCGACCGCCGGAGCGTTTCGGAAGATGTCGCCTACTCGCCCAGCGCATACGAAGCGCTTGTCGCGCAATGGAATCAACTGCCCAACGGGGACGCCATTTCGCGTAACGACGAAGTCTTCGCCTTCGTCCAGTCGACGCATGATTTGGCCGCTGTTGTTGCGAAGCTCGCGTTGGGCTGGATCGGTCGCCATGCACCTAGCGTCGCACGCGTGCTACGCCTCACGACCAAATCGTCGAGAGAGAGCCGCCTACCGGCCCGGAGTCGACCAGGCCAAGCCAAGCTGCGCAGCCGCATCGATCATGCGCACGTCATAGGTGATCACGGCGGCGAGGCCCGGGGTGACGGTCGCGGTCGCCAGGTGGATGGCATCCAAACTGCGCAGACTGGTGCCGGGCAGCAAGTTGCCAGCGGCCCGAATCACGACGGGACCGATGGACATCACGTTGACCGATGAAAGTACTCGCCGACTGGCGGTTACATGTTCCGTCGAGCCACGGTGAGCGACGCGCATCAACTCCACCTCACTCAATGCGCTGGTTACCGGGGCAACAACGCCGCGCAGAGCTTGGCGCAAAGCGTCGCTTTCGGCCTCGGCGAACACGAGCTTCACCAGGGCCGATGCGTCAAGGTAGACGCTCAACGCTCTGTCTCGCGCAACTCCCGCAAGATGTCAGATCCCTCGATCGCACCGGTGACGGGTGCGATGTCAGCCAGGCTCGATTCACCGGATGCTGGACGTATGGTTCCCGATTCGATGAGCGCGTCCCATTCGTTGTCCGGCTCCGGACAAATGCGCGCGACTGGGCGGCCTCTCTCTGTGATCTGAACGACTTCGCCGGCTTTGACCCGGTCCAGAACCTTGCTCGCGTTTTGTCGCAGTTCTCGCACTCCGACGCTATCCCCAGTCATGTGCTACATGGTAGCACTTTGGTGCCGGGTCGGCCTGAGTACCAAGAAATGACAGCTTTGACTACCAAGAATCGACACACCTGGTACATATTTATGGGTTACCTGATATGGTTTTACGTATGAAGACGACTGTCGACATCACCGACTCGCTGCTCGCCGACGCGAAGCGTCGGGCGGCAGAGCATGGGACGAGCTTGCGCTCGCTGATCGAGGAGGGTCTGCGAGCGGTTCTCAGCCAGTCGAGCCAGGCGGATTTCCGGCTACGGGACGCCAGCGTGGACGGGGACGGCCTCCGCAGCGAGTTCGCGAGCCGGTCCTGGGATGCGGTCCGCGACGCCATCTACGCCGGTCGCGGCGCATGATCGGTGTCGACACGAACATCCTCGTCGCCGCACATCGCCGCGATCACGAATGGCACCGGCCCGCCGCAGAGAAGCTGCGCGCATTGGCCGAGGGCCGAGCGCCGTGGATGATTCCGTGGCCATGCGTACACGAGTTCCTGGCCGTGGTCACACACCCGCGCATTTTCCGGCCTCCGTCGACGTTGGATCAGGCACTAGCGCAGGTTAATGCATGGCGCGAGAGCCCGGGCCTGGTCCTCGCTGGCGAGCCGGTCGACTACTGGGACGAACTTCGTGAATGCCTGCGCGCGGGCAAGGTGGTCGGCCCGCGTGTGCATGACGCGCGCGTCGCGACGATCTGCGCATGCAACGGCGTCTCCGAGCTCTGGACCGCCGACCGCGACTTCTCCGCCCTGCGCGGCGTGAAGGCCGTCAACCCGTTTGTCGGGTAGGTCGGGCGGGCACCTGTCGGCGTTGCGGTCATGACTGTAAGGCGCTGATCAGGCTTTCTCGCACGGTCTCGTGTATCCCGCGGTACAGGGCGGTTCGGCGCGTGAAACCACCGAGGTCAACTTCCCTCTCATCCAGCCATCGCTGGAAGTCAGGGGCTGATCGTTCTGCTTGATTCCATTGGGTCCATAGGCCCATCTCCTGCCAGAGGGAGCTGCCGACGTTGGTCAGATCGGACAGGTGGTTGAGCAGGCGGGTACTGGCCAGGCCCAGCCGTTGGCGGAACGTGGCCCACCCGAGTTCGGACAGGCACCGTTGCCGCTGGGAGACGTCGAGGTAGAACGCGTCGATGTTCGCGGTGGCGCGCAGATCCACCGCATGTGTGACCCCGTCACCGAATAGATCCGGCAGCGGTGCGAACTGGTATGCCCCGTCCCAGTTTTCGGGTATGCCGACCTTGTCGGCGTTGACGACCAGGGCGATAGTCTGGACCTTCGCGAGCTTCCATGTGTCCGAGTTGTAGATGTCGCAGGGGTAGCCGAGGACTGCGACGGTTCGTCGTTCGCTGGACACCGCTGGGGGGTCGGTGAGCTTGTTGCCGCGTTTGGCTTTCACGAACGGCACGTCGGTGAAGACGTCGCCTTGCATGACGGGCCGGTGGTGATTGGCGGGCAGGTAGAACTCGTCGGGGCTCAGCGGCCATTGCAGTCCGCTGGCGGTGGCTTGATATGGCATTCAGTCAGAAGTCCCACGAGTCCAGCGCGGGGATCACTGATCGGCCGGGCAGTTGCATCGCACGACCTGCGGGCACCACTCCGATCTGGCTCTGCCCTTCACCGCTGAGGCGAGCGTGTGAGCGTGACGGGTGGTAGACGATGTCGTCGCCGACTCGTTCCACTACGAATGAGTCACCGAGTTCAGCGCCGATCTCGGTGGCGAGTGCGGCTGGGACCGGCAGCATCTTGCTGTTTCCCGAGCGGGTCACCTTCACTGAAGTCACCGTGCTCATGGATGCACCTTCCTTGATCTAGATACTTACATTCGACAAATGTACTGACATCCTAGCTAGCGACGCGTGCCCGTGCCAGAGGGCGAAGCAGACCCTGGCAACCCATTTGCCCATCATGGGATTTTCCCACTATGCTTTGCCTATGACGCAAACGCTCATCCAAACTGACGGGCGAAGCAGGGCAGTGCTGCCCGGCCACAGCAACGAAACCTTCCTCATGCGGGAGAACCCCGATGGCTCGCTACTGCTGGAACCGGCGGTCATCACCAGCGCGGCACAGGCCTTCTATGACCGGACACCGGAGCTGCAGCAGCTACTTGCTGATGCGGCCGCAGCACCGACCGTCCGCCGCCGCAGGCGAGACCGGTAAATGCGGTCAACGGAGCCCGGCGACTACTACTCCGCAGTGGCCGATCAGCAACTCAACGAGATGGAAGCCAGCGACCCCGCCCTTTACGACGACGTGCTCGCAACCTGCGAACGAATCTTCGATCATCCCGGGCTCGCCCGGTCGACAAGCAGCGCCATCACCACGCCTGGCGGCATCCGCATGGTGCTTGACGTCCCCGGTCGGTATCCGTACAAGGTTTTCTGGTCCCCTGAACCGGTGCGGATTGAGGCCGTCTTTCCCTATGAGCGGCGCAGTCGGTAAGGGTTCGCGTGTTGCGCGCTGTGGCGCGGCACTTGAACCGGCGGACGCCGCAGCACCGTGGCCGTGACTGG
>JAUYKX010000364.1 GCA_030699055.1 Candidatus Nanopelagicales bacterium | reverse complement strand
AACGGACGCGAGAGCGAGGCTCTACAACCTTTTGTCCGAGGTCAACGCCAGCCATGACCCTGTAACGATCACGGGCAAGAACGGCAATGCAGTTCTGGTGTCGGAGGAAGATTGGAACGCCGTCATGGAAACAGTGGCGTTGCACGCCGTGCCTGGACTTGTCGAAGACATCAACTCAGGGCGGCAAGAGCCGATCGACACCACCCCCCTGACGTGGTGACCTACGAACTTGCGTTCACCACCCGCGCCCGAAAGGACGCGAAGAAGCTCGCCCGCAACGGGCTGCAACCGCAGGCTCAACGACTACTCGACGTGGTGGCGGACAACCCATTCAACAATCCGCCGCCATACGAAAAGCTCGTCGGAGATCTAAACGGGTGCTACTCCCGACGAATCAACCTTCAGCATCGCCTCGTCTACGAAGTTCTCGAATCCGAGCGGATCGTTCGCGTGCTCGCAATGTGGAGCCACTACGAATAGCACAGCGAGGCAACGTCCCGCTTGGTCGCCGCCAGCCCGTCTTGACGTTCGCCGGCGGTGATGGGCGAACTGCCCTGGCTCTGGGGAGGACTCCATGCGACCGTGATCGATTTGGTCTTTGGGTTCCAACTTGCGGACACTGATTGCGGAGCAGAAGGAACCTGTCGCTAGCACTGGTTTGGCTGATCTACGGCGATGACGTCGCCCGGGTCGACCCCATCGGAGACAAAGATCGTCTGTCCGCAGTCCCCTGCCGCGATGCCGATGAGTTGATCCAGCTTTGACAACGCGACGTATCCCGGTGTCGAGTATCCGCTCTTGTCCAGTGGCCAGCTGACAAGTTCCTGGCCGCTGGAAGCATCCAGCACGCTAACCCGATTGGCGCCTTCGAGCGAAACGTGGGCCAGCTTGCCATCAGCGGAAATCGCCGCTGCTCGGGGCCTCGATCCACTGGAGAACGTCCAAGTCTGCTGAAGCTCCCCGTTGCCGGAATGACCACCTGGCAGCTGCAGTCGCCACGCCATCTCGTTGATGGTTGAACGATCAGGCCGCCTGCCTCGGACCAATGCCCAGGGATCTGGTATCCCCCATTTGGGTGACGCTTGCCCAACCGCCTCGACCGTTGGAGTTGAACTGTGTTGATCAGGCTCGCCGAGCTACGTAGCTTGATGGGATGAAGCATCGTGTAGCCGCACTGGTCGGGATGACCGGGCTTGCCTTGGCGTTGCTGGGTCCAGTCGTTGGACCGGTCGGCGCGACAGAACCCGCATCGGGGCCAACTCGGGCGGTCGCCGTCACCACGCCGCGCATCATCAACGGCAACATCGTCTTCCGCAAAGCCACACCGTGGTTCGTCCTGCTGATGATCGCAAACCGGGGCGGCGGCACCGGGATGTGCGGAGGCACGGCGATCTCCAATCGCTGGATCGTGACGGCGGCTCACTGCATCGAACGGGCTGAAGGGAACGGCATGCTCAAGGAGGTTTCGCGCCCTGGGTCCGCGACCCGCGACCTGGTTGTCGTCGAGCGGAAGCTGAGCTACGCGGCGGTCAATCCAGTCTCTCTTCCAACGGCCGAGAACCTGCCCGCGCGGCAGCGGGTCAGATGGAAGCGGATCGTCGTCCCCGGCAGTTACACGCATAACTGGTCGACTTGGCCGGATACCGGACTGCCAGTCGAGATCATCCGCGACGACATCGCTCTGATCCAAACCGTGAAGCCGATGAAGACCAAGCCCTTGCCGTATTCGGCGAAGCGAAACTTCAGAAACGGCGGATCGCTTCAGGTGCTCGGGTTCGGGCTCCAGGATTCCGACAACGGCAATTCGGTGAGCGAGTATCTCAAGATCGCATCGGTCAGCGACCAGAGTTCGAGTCGCGCTAATTGCGGAACCTGGCTGGCGATGCACCCCAGCTTCGACCTGGCGACCAGCATTTGTGCCGGGGCCGCTGACGGAGCCGACTCCTGCCGCGGTGACAGCGGAGGACCACTGAAGACTGTGGGCCGACGACAAGCATTGGTCGGTGTCGTCAGTTGGGGGCCAGACTGCGGCGGTGGCACAGAAGCCCCCGGTGTCTACACCCGGGTGTCCTCCTACGCCAAATGGATCAAGAAAATCACCCGCGTCAGACCGCAGTAGCGGAACCACTGGAGCGCCCCACTAAAGCCCGGGCATTGGAACCTGGCTGCGGGCAGCCAGCCAACGCGTCGCGGACGGCGCTATGAATTCGGCAACGGAATCGAATGGATCGGACCGGAATCGAGCAGCTTCAAGTCGGCGAGTCGATGCACGTCGGTCGGCAGCTTCGTTTCAGGCAGCCACAGAGTGCCGACGGACAGACCCGATTCATTAAGGCCGTCGCAGATCGCCCAGTCGAAGCCGAACGCGTCCATCCCGACACGTGAAGATCCTTCAACTTAACCAGCCGCAAATCAGTACACATGGTTGCTCCCGGCTCCTCGGAGGTGCTTTCCGGTGGACGTCAGTGGCGCCGCGATCACGCGCCAGCGCCGGGCAGGCCGACATCGCCAAAGTAGCGGCAGACGCCCTGTTACACCCGGTCCGTTTGCGTCGTTGGTGCTACGAGTAGCGCTCGCCATGACCTCCCCCTGAGAAACTGCTCGTCATGGCCCCGCGAAATCTGCTGAATCTTGAGCGCGTCAACAAGTCGTTCGGCCGGGCGCCGGTGCTTGACGCGGTGTCCCTCGGTGTCGCCGCTGGGGAGCGGATCGGTGTCGTCGGACGCAACGGCGGCGGCAAGTCGACTTTGCTCAAAGTGATGGCCGGAGCTGAGCCCGCTGACAGTGGTCGAGTGACCCGCAGCGGCGATCTGCGACTGGGCGTGCTCGATCAGTCGGGCGTCGTTTCGGCGAACCTGACAGTGCGCGAGTACATCGTCGGTGAGGTCGATACCCACGACTGGGCTTCGCAGGCCGCGACTCGGGAAGTGTTGGACCACCTGCTGGGCGGCTACGCGGACGATGCGCTGGATCGCACGCTCGGAGGGTTGTCCGGCGGCGAGATTCGCCGCGTGGAGCTGGCTCGGCTGTTGACGCAGGAGCTGGACTTGCTGCTGCTTGATGAGCCGACCAACCACCTTGACGTCGAGGCCATCGCCTGGCTCGCTGGCCACCTCCGGGCACGGCGCAACCTGGCCTTGATCGTCGTGACGCATGACAGG
>JAUYKX010000361.1 GCA_030699055.1 Candidatus Nanopelagicales bacterium | reverse complement strand
AACGGATCGTGCTCACCACGTAAGTCATGGGGAGGAATGGGCTGATCGCCTGGAAGAACGCCGGCGTCATCTCCACCGGATACGTGCCACCACTCGACGTAAGTTGCATCATCAGCAAGACCAGGGCCGCTACCCGGCCGGCTGTGCCCAGAGCCGCGTTGAGCATTTGCAAAATTGCGACATACACGAGACCGGTGAGTATCAGAAACCCCATCAGAAGCAACGGGTATGTCGCCTGCACTCCCACGGCGAAGTGAAGTACCGCAGCCAGAACCACGACCTGGGCCACGCTGATCGCTGCCACGGGCAGGTACCCGATCACGGCGGCTCCCAATGCCGGAACCCGGGGCGCCAGCAAGGCCCGGGCGGGCAGAGCCTTCAGCAACATGAAAGCCATCAGACCGCCGACCCAAAGCGACAGCGGAATGAAGTAGGGGGCGAATCCGGTGCCGTAGGTGGCAACCGGATTCTTGTCGTGGGTGGCCAGTTGCACGGGGTCGCTGACCACGCTTGCGGTCTGGGCAATCTGCTCAGGGGTCATGGCCGGGATCTGTTCGACACCCGAGGCCAGACCCGCCGCCAATTCGCGCGCCCCGTTTCGCAATTTGACGGCACCGGCGTGGAGCTTGGGAGCGGCGGCCGCAAGTTCGGCTGCCCCGTTCGCGACCTGCTGCGATCCGTCACTCAGCCGGTCGATCTGCTGGGTGGCCGAGTCCACCTTGGCGACCACCACGACGATCGTGGCATCGATATCCCGGGCAATTTTCAGCGCGATCTTGGCGAGCGGGTCGTCGGGGTGTTTCTTGGCGAAGTCAGAAACTGCCTGCACAACCTTGGCGGCGTCATCCTCGGCGACGTCGGCCCAACCCCGGACGATGTCGCCGAATCGCGCCAGTTCGGCGTTCCCGGCAGCCACCTGGGCAGCGCCGTTGGCCAGCCGCTTGGTACCGGATACGAGCTGGCGTGTCGCCGAGGCCAGCTGGGCAGTGCCATCGGCAAGTTGGCCAGCGCCATCGGCCGCCTTTTGCATGCCCGATCGGATCTCCTGCAGGCCGTAGAGGGTCGTCGCGACGAACTGGTCGATCACCGCTGCCGACACGGTGTCGACGATGGTTTTTCCGGCCTCGGCGGAGATGAGAGAGGTCAGGAAGTTGGCCGATTCGTTGTTGGTAACCCGGATCTGGGCGTAGTGCGGCGCACCCGAGCCGAGCGAGGCCACCGCTGCTGAGAAACCCTCGGGAATGGTCACTGAGAAGTAGTAGCGGTTGTTCGACAACCCTTGCGCCGCCTGCTTTGCGTTCACCACGTGCCAGCCAAGTTGTCCGCCGTCAACCAGCTGTTGCTGAATGCGTGGCCCGAGGAAGACCTCCTTCCCTTGAACCTCGGCTGGACGATCTTCGACCACCAGGGCCACGGGCAGGTTCGACAAGGTGCCATAGGGGTTCCAGAAGGCGTAGATGTATACCGCGCCGTACAGCAAGGGCAGCAAGACGATGACGATGATCGCCCCGCGGGCCATTCGTCCACGGCGGAACCGGCGCAGTTGCAGAGCCGAAAGCAAAACCCAACGCATCAGGCCGCTCCGACATCCGGCGCATCGGCTTCCGGCAGTGCGAGATCCGGCGCATCGATGAGCACCACATGATCAGCAACGCCACGGGCTGGCTCGGACTCCAGAGTCGAGGCGATGATGGTGGCCCCGGTTGCCGTGGCGCACGTTCGTACCGCCCGCCACAAGACTTCGTGCCCGGCGGCCGGCACCTGATCCCCGAGATCATCAAGGATGATCAGAGGCACCCGGGCCACCAGGCCCAGGACGAGTCGCAGACGCGTGCGATCGGCCTGACGGAGATCACCGACCAAGTCCCGTTGGCTTGCCTCGAACCCGACCAGGTCAAGGAGTTCGTTCCGTTCGTATGGCCGTCGGTCGGACGGCCGCAACAGCAACTCAGCCCGGCGAAGTTCCTCGGAGACCCGCATGTTGTCTACGAGAGGATCGATGTCCGGTGCCGGGCACACGGAGCTGTTCGCCCTCACCCAGGGTCCGCTGCGGGGCAGTGAACGGTCACCGATCACCAGTTCTCCGCACGACAGGCGCATGCGCCCACCAACGGCCAATAACAAGGAAGTCCGGCCCGTGCCGCCCGGGCCGCAAATGGCGATGATGTCGCCGGGCCCGGCGCTGAACGAAATCCGGTCGAACACGCCGCCCCGTTTGGTTCGGATGCCGGAACCCCTGGCTTCTATTGACAAACCCTCAACCCGCGAGTCGTCATGGCTCCACATCGACACTGCCATCACCACCACAAGTTGGTGTGATGACGGGCGAAGTGAAGCGGCGTCCCCTGGGGAGGTCGTTTTCGAACGAAGTCACGGCGGGCCTGATGGAACGGGTGTTCGGGATCGAAGAACTGGGTGGCGACTTCCGCCAGTTCCTCTTCGCGATATCGCCGCAACGGTTTGCGGTCCTCGTCAACGGCCCGGCTCTCCGCCTTGCGGGCGATCAGTTCTTCCAGCCGCGGATCGGAAGCCAACTCCGAAGCCCGTTCGCGAACCCATTGGTCGAAGGATCCGTTGACCGCGTCCCGAACCTCGTCGATCAGACCGAGATCGAGAGCGCGCGGCATGCCGAGCGGCTGCATGCCGTCCACCAGTACCCGCGTGAGTTCGGGGCCCACCCGTCGAGGAAGAAGGTAGGTCCAGTACTCGGAGCCGAACAGCCCGCCCATCGCCCGGTAGTGGGGATTGAAGACGACTCCGCGCCGACACCACACGTGGTCGGCAGCCAGGGCCAGGGGAACGCCGCCGGCTCCCGCATTTCCGTGCGGCGCCGCTATCACGATCTTGCTGGTCATCCGGATGATCTCAGCCACGATGTCGTCCAGGGCGCCGATGTTGCGCCACGCCTCCCCGGCGGGATCGCGGCTCGCTTCGATCGTGGCCAGGTTGATGCCGTTGGACCAGAACTCGTCGCCGCCTTGCAGCACCAGCACCCGTGTAGGTCGCCTGCCCGCCGCTCGAAGCGCGCCGAGCAGGCGGATGCACTGAGAGGTGGTCATCGCTCCGTTGCTGAAGTCGAAGCGGAGGAAGGCGATGCCCAGGTTGAGATCCTCGCGATAGCTCAGTTCCCGAAACGTCCCATGACTCGTGCGATCGCGACCGTTTCCGTTCGAGTGGCCACTGGCCAAGCGGGGAAGCGACGTCGGCGCATCCTTGAGCGCCACTGCGGCCGGGAGTTTGAACGACGACCGGCCCGGGCGGCGCGCGTGGGATAGCCAAACGGCGCCGTCACCCGTGGCCCGACAAACGGCGCCGTGACGGCGGTCCAGGATGGATCCGGGGGTTCCCCGTAACGCACCCTCGGCCCAGCCTCCGTAGACGAACAACTCTTCGCCGGCGACCTCGTCCAGGACGCCCGGAGCCGAGGTCGCCGAGAAGAGAACGCGGAGCACATCCTCAGTGGATGCACCCCAGTCGATCCGTCGCTCGGTCACCCGGACGGCTGGTCTGGCGACACCGCGAACGCCAGGAGCCGAATGGTCCAGGGGACGCGGTCGATACGTCCGGTTCTCGAACCGTCGGACGGCATTGAGCACGGCGCGGGTCGCGGCCTCGGTCACCTCGATGCGGTAGATGCCCGCTTTGGAGGCAAACCTCATCGGAAGTTCCTCGGTGGCCCAGATGTCCCCGCCGTCCAGCTCGGCCCCGGCCTGCAGCACCGTCACCCCCCACGTCGACTCTCTGTTGAGGATGGCCCAATCCAGGGAGGCGGGTCCACGATCGCCAACAATTCCGGGATGCACGATCAGGCAGGTGTGGTGTCGCCACACCGACTCCGGAATCCGACGCGTGAGCATCGGGCAGACGATCAGGTCCGGCCGAGCCACACGAGCGGCACTTTCCATGGTCGCGGCACTCAAGGCCAATTCCACGGTCACCCGGTGACCCAACTCCTCCAGTTCCGTTTGAAGTCGCTGGCTGAGGCCGTTGTGGGCCGAGGTCAGAAACAGGATGCGCATCAGCAGATCCGGGGCAGTTGTTCGCCGATCAGCATGTCGATGATTCGTCGGGAACCAAGGGTCGTCCGCATGAACACACGCCCGGGTTCTTCGCCTCGAACCTCCCCGATGACGACGGCCTCACACGCCTCCGGGCGCGCGCGCCAGGCGGCCAGGACATCATCGACAGCCTCCGGAGCAACGATCGCGACACAGCACCCCTCGTTGGCGACGTGGAGCGGATCCAGGCCCAACATCTCGCAAGCCGCGCCGACCGCCGGTGGAATGGGGATCGCATCCTGCTCGATCTCGATCGATACGCCGGACGAGGCGGCAATCTCGCATAACGAAGACGCCAGACCACCTCGCGTCGGGTCGCGCAGCACGCGAATACTGTCCGGCCCCGGAGCCACCCGAAAAGCGGCCTCCACCACCCGGTGAAGCGGCTGCGTGTCTGAGGTGATGTCGGCGTCGAAGTCGAGGCCCTCCCGCACGCTCATGATCGCCATGCCG
>JAUYKX010000359.1 GCA_030699055.1 Candidatus Nanopelagicales bacterium | reverse complement strand
TTCTGCGCTGCCCGGACCCCGCCAGAATGACACCGGACCACCCTCGTGACCTCCCGAATGCCGCGATTGGGCGTTGCTGTCGCGACGCTCGGGCTGCTGCTCGCCGGGTGTGGTAGTTCAGCCCAAGGCACCCCGGACTCGGTGGTGCTGACCGAGTGGCGAATCCAGGCCGAAAAGCCAACCGATACCACGCTGCATGTTCGCAATGAGGGGAGCCGCCAACACCAGCTTGTTGTGTCCCGGGCCGGCGGGCATGTGCTGGCAATGACGGATTTGCTTGAACCTGGCGAGTCTACGGAGGTGTTGTTACCGGAGATCGGAAAGCTTGAATTGAGCTCTCGGCTCGTCAGCGTGGAACCCGACGGAACGGTGGTCGATGACACCGCAAACGGCATGTTCATCGACGTCGACTGGCGGCGGTGATCTCCCACCATGTCCGACGCGGGCCGCCCACCCGGCCAAGCCAACCCCGAGCGCTCCCCGTCGCCCAGGTCCGTTGCCGGCGTGGCCCTGGTAGCCGGTGCCGTTCTCTTCATCGTCGGGACAACTCCGTTGGCGCGCTTGACCGTGTTTCCCGAAGCCAGTGTCGCCCTGCTCTGGCTGCCCGCCGCGATCTTCGCGGGACTCATCGCCCGGCTCCCATTGCGCCGGTGGCCCACGTTAGTCGGCGGCGTGATGGTTGCCGAGTTCTGCGCGGCACTAGTGCAAGGCTTCCCTATCGGCGTGACTTGGTTGTGGGTGTTGGCCGACGCCCTGATTGCAACACTTGTGGGAATGGCGTTGAAGGCTGCTGGAGCTAACCGGCTTCGGCGGCCTTGGGAACTGCTGAAGTTCGTGATCGTCGTGCCGATCGCACTGCTGGTCCCGGCAGCTATCGGCGGGCTCGCGGTGGTGGCGACCTTCGGCGGGCAGTGGTCTTCGGGCTTCGCCGGGTGCTTTCTGGGGAACATGTCGGCCATTTTGATCTTCACGCCGTTCATCTTGACCGTCCACCGACCCGGAAACATTGAGATGAAGCGGGCCGTCGAGTATCTGGCAGTGTGCGCGGTGACCATCGGCGCCGAACTGTGGATCCTGCTTGCCTCAAGTTCGGTGACCGGCTTCACCCTGAAATTCGCCCTGCTCGCGCCGTTGCTGGTGTGGTTGGGACTGCGCTTTGGTGTGGCACCGGTGGCAGCCATCGCGTCAATCGTCGTGCTGCTCTTGGCTATCTTCGCCGCCCAGTCACTCGGGCCATTTGAGACGAGCACTCCCAGCGTTGAGTTGCTCATCACCACCGGGGCCCTACTCGTGCTCACCTGCCTAGCCGCATACGTCGCGGGCACCGTCGCCGAAACCAAGAAGCCCGTTGAGTCCGTGATCGAGGTTGGCGTTGGACTGCTCCTCGCAGTGATCTTGACCGTGATTGCCGGCTTCCAAATCGCCGCCGCCACCCAGGTCCGCGGCGAGGGCGTCATCTTGCACCAGGAAACATCTGAAATCGCAGCCCAGGTCCAGACGGAGCTCAAGGATGCCAGCGAAGCGACCGTGACTGGTTTTCTGACCAAGACCGCCTTCAGGAAGAGCATCGTGATGCTTGGGATCGTCGGTAGCGATGGCCGAATCGTGAGTTCGTCGTCCCCGAACGCCGTCGGACGCCCAATGTCAAATGACCGTTTACGGGCACAAGCGAGGGACCAGAACGGTTTCGTTGCGGCCGTCGGATCCTTGCCCTTCTTCATCTCGCAAGATGGCGTTCCGGTTGAGCGGGTCGGGGCACCGTTGTACATGGCGTTGACCCCGCTCGGTAATGGGCAATATCTGCTCGTCACCCACAACTTCGAAGCACTATTGACTCAAAGCCTCGCCGAGCGGGTCTTCCCCATCAGCACGGCCTTTCTCATTTCGGCAGCGGCGTTTGCGGCGATCGCCGGCTTCGCCTTGGCCTGGATCCGCACTGCGCGCCGAGATGCAAAACGGCTTGATCTGGCATATTCAGCCGAACATAATCTTTCCATCGAACTCGAAAGCGCCAAACAGGAAGCGCTGGCGCTGGCGGACTTCCGTAGCGGATTCCTGGCGAATATGAGCCACGAGATCCGAACCCCCCTGAATGGGGTGATCGGAATGTCGGAATTACTGCTCGACACTCGGCTAAACGATAGGCAACGCGACTATGCGGCAACGATCCAGACCAGTGGTGAAGCCTTAATGCGGATCATCAATGACATTCTCGATGTATCCAAACTCGAAGCCGGCAAAGTCGAGTTGGAGTTTGTTCCGGTCGCGCCCAATGATGTGGTTGAGGACGTCGCAGATCTACTCGCAGGCGCAGCGTTCGAAAAGCGCATCGAACTGCAGTCCGTAGTCGAACCCGGCACACCAAAATGGGTGCTGGCCGATCCAGTTCGATTGGGTCAGATTCTCACCAACCTCGCAGCCAACGCGGTGAAATTCACCGAGGAAGGGCAGGTCATTCTGCGGGTACGGTCGCAGAATACGACCAACCCAGACCGCGTGCGCCTGACCTTCGACGTCGAGGACTCGGGCATCGGAGTGGCGCCCGACGCCCAGATGAGCCTGTTCGAACCCTTCGTCCAGGCCGACAGCTCCACAACCAGGCGCTATGGCGGAACTGGCTTGGGACTGTCGATCGTGCGCCAACTCGTTGGACTCATGGATGGCACCCTGAGTATGCAAAGTGCCCTCGGCGAGGGATCGACCTTCACCTTCTCCATTGAGTGCGAGCGGTGTGAGGCTCCGAACGGTGGCAAAAAGGGGCGTCAGCGGAACGCCGACGACGATTACGACTTGGCCGGGCTCCGGGTGCTGGCGGTCGATGACAATCCAGTCAACATCGAGATTCTGTCCACCTCGCTTTCGAACTGGGGCATTGAAGTCACCACCGCGCAGTCGGGCGCCACGGCTCTGCAGATTCTTCATGACGCCGCGGAACGGGGGGTTCGTTTTGACGCCTTGATTCTTGACTTTTATATGCCTGGGATGGATGGAATCCAGCTTGCAGAGGCGATTAGCGCCGACCCCGAGCTGCCACATGGGCCGATGATGATGCTGTCGTCGACGATGGGCGGGGCCCTGTCCGAGTCGGAACTGGCGGCGGCCGGAATCTCGGCCTCAGTTTCAAAGCCGACCCGGCAACGGCTGCTGCGGTCGGCACTGTCGGAGATCGTGCAAGCAGACCGATCCCGGTTGGGGGAAGCTGATTCCCGGATTCGGACCCGCACGGAAACGTCGGCGGGCCCAGCGTCGGCGGGCCAAGCGCCAGCGGGCCAAGGCGGCTCGCCAGCCAGGGGTGCCGTCGACACCGAGTCTGAGCCGGCTGCCGAAGTCCCAGCCGGGCTCCGGGTCCTGGTTGCGGAGGACAATGTGATCAACCGGCGGCTCGCGCAGGCAATGCTCACCAAGCTTGGAGCCGAGTGTGTCGTGGCGAGTGATGGGGTCAAGGCGCTGGCTGCGTTGGAGCTCAATGACTTCGACATCGTGCTGATGGACTGCCATATGCCTGAACTGGACGGCTTCGACACGACCCGCGAGATCCGCCGACGCGAGGCCGCAGCCGGTGGCATCAATCATCTGCCCGTCGTGGCCGTGACGGCCAGTGCGATGGCGGCGGACGAAGCCGCTTGCCGTGCGGCGGGAATGGACGACTTCCTGGCCAAGCCCTACAAACTCGAACAGCTGAGGACCGTGCTGGCGCGCTGGAGTTCCACTGGCCCGTAGCCTCACTTGATCAAGCTGACGGTCCCCCGGGCGAACGACGCGAGGATGCGCTGGTGGGTCTGGCGGGGCAGGTGGCGTTTGCCCGGTTCGCCGAACGGCGTGCCCGGCCGCGCGGGCGCCTCCTGCAGCAACTGGTCGAGGCCGGGGCGCGACACGAGCAACAGTCCGTGGGTCGCGCGGGTGCAGGCGACGGCGAGGCGCCCGAACGCGGAGTTGAACTCGTCCAACTCGGACGCCCCGGTCAGCGGGTGGATGGCGATCGTGATGCCGTTCGTCTGCCCCTGCCACGAGTCGACAGTGGACGCGACCAAATCCGACTCGGTCAGATCGTGCTTCTTGCCCATGCGGGCCACGGCGTCCGTGGCGTCGTCGACCGCCTGGTTACGGGTGGCGAGGATGGCGACGAGCGGGTGATCCGAGTCGGACCGGGGCCGGTCCGTCCTGGTCTGGCCGCTCGGCGTTCCGTCGGCGTTGTAGACCTGTTCGGAGAGGTTGAAACCGGACGAGAACAAGTGGTCCAGCAGGCCCTCGACGAACTCGACCAGCGGCAGATCGACGTCGGCCGCTTCCGCTTCCGCCAACCCCTCCACCTCGAGCAGAGTCGGCACACCGGTAGCGACGGACCGCCACACGGAGCGCGCCGGTTCCGGCATCGTGTCGGCCACCTCGACCGACCGGTCGCCCGGTGCCGCCACGCAGTTGAGCGACGACCACTCCGGGTAGAACGCCCGCCACAGACTCAACTGCTCGCCGGTCGGGCGCCAGACGGCTGGCAACTCGGTCGCCCACGTCTTGGTGTCGTCGCCCTCGTAGGCGGTCGGCCACGCCCGGTACGGGTTGAAGCCGGGGTCTCCGCGCCACGGGTTCTCGGCGATCT
>JAUYKX010000349.1 GCA_030699055.1 Candidatus Nanopelagicales bacterium | reverse complement strand
GACGGCAGCTTTCGCCGGCGGTCTGATCCCGATCTATCCGGCGACAGCCTCTCTGTCCTCCTGGCGCATTGCCAAGGCCTTGGGCGTGGTTCTGGACCAGATCGATTGGGGGCGCGTACCCGATCCGCTCGGTGCCGCTGTCCGCACCCGGGAGGATCTACCGGCGTTGGCCGAGACTTTCAACTGGTTGCATCGGCCACGAGACTTTGACGAATACGAACGGGCGCGAAGGCGGCTGCGTTGGGACGAGGCGCTGGCGGTTCAACTGGTGCTGGCGGGGCGGCGGGAATTGTTGCGCCATAAGGCTGCTGTGGGCCGGCCCGGCCGTGACGACGGGTTGGTAGCCGCTCTCGACCGCCGGTTGCCGTTCGAGTTGACGACGGGACAGCACCAGGTCGGCGAGGTCATCTCCGATGAGTTGGCTCGCGGCACGCCGATGCAAAGACTGATCCAGGGAGATGTCGGTTCCGGCAAGACGTTGGTGGCGCTGAGAGCGATGCTCCAGGTATTGGATGCCGGCGGGCAGGCGGCCCTGCTCGCCCCCACCGAGGTGCTGGCCGGTCAGCACTTGCGGGCACTGCGTGGCCTCCTCGGGCCGTTGGCCGACCGCGGCCTACTCGGTGGGCACGACACCGGGACGAGGCTGGCTCTACTCACCGGGTCGATGCCGGCTTCGCGTCGAAGGAGCGTGTTGGTGGAGGTGGCGGCCGGTGATGCCGGAATCGTGATCGGCACCCATGCTCTGCTGCAAGAAGACGTGGTGTTCGGGGATTTGGGCCTGGTGGTGGTTGATGAACAGCATCGCTTCGGTGTTCAACAGCGAGCGGCGTTGACGGAGCGCAGTGCTCACGGATCGCGGCCGCATCTGCTGGTGATGACCGCAACCCCGATTCCGCGAACCGTGGCGATGACGGTATTCGGGGAATTGGAGGTGTCGACGCTGACCGATTCCCCGGCCGGTCGGGCCGGGGTGGTCAGCCACGCGATCGAGGTGAGTCGCCAGCCTCGGCACCGGGAACGGGCTTGGGAGAAGATCAGGGAGGAAGTGGCGCAGGGGAGACAGGCCTATGTGGTCTGTCCGCGGATCAGCCCTGGAGAGGACGGGACGGAAGATCGTTTGTCCCGGGGCGCGATCCCGCAAAACGTGGTCGAGTTGGCCGATTTCCTCGCGAAGGGGCCTTTGGTCGGGATCCGTTTGGCTCAGTTGCACGGGCAGTTGCCGGCGGACGAAAAAGAACAGATCATGCGCCGATTCGCTGACGGACCCGCAAGTCCGGAGGCCATCGATGTGCTGGTCTGCACGACGGTCATCGAGGTCGGGGTCGATGTCGCAAACGCGACGGTCATGGTCATAATCGGCGCGGATCGCTTCGGAGTCTCGCAACTGCACCAGATGAGGGGGAGAGTCGGGCGAGGTGCTCACCCCGGTTTGTGTCTGATGATTTCCGACGCGGATTCCGACAGTCGATCGCTGGCCCGGGTCCAGGCGGTCGCGGGGGAGACCGATGGGTTTCGACTCGCGGAACTGGATCTTGGTGACCGAGGCGAGGGTGACGCGCTGGGAGCCGAACAATCGGGTCGTCGCAGCTCGCTGCGGATGCTGTCCCTGCTGCGCGATGAGAAGATCATTGTTGCCGCGCGGGAAGTGGCGGACGACTTGGTCCAGGGTGATCCCCACTTGGATCGTCATCCGGATCTCGCCGCCGAGTTGCATCGTCTGCTGCCCGAGGAGGCTGAGGATTGGCTGGGGCGGGCGTGATCGGATGACCAGGATCATTGCTGGCACGGCTGGTGGTCGGCGGATTGTCGTGCCCGCCCGGGGGACTCGCCCGACGTCGGACCGGGTGCGCGAATCCGTCTTTTCCTCCTTGGGGAGTGAGCGCGAATGGTCGGGCATCCGAGTCCTCGACTTGTTCGCGGGCAGTGGGGCGCTCGGGTTGGAGTCACTGTCGCGGGGAGCGGGGACGGCGGTTTTCGTGGATTCCGATTCGGCGGCAGCGGACATTTGTCGCCGAAATGTCTCGGCTCTCGATTTCTTGGCTTCTTCGGCGGAGGTCGTGCGAGCCGATGTCTCCGCGTGGCTCGAGCGGGGGCCGGGCAGTCGACCGCCCTTCGATCTGGTGTTCGCCGATCCGCCGTATGCGGTCGATGACAACGTCGTTGGCGCTGTGCTCGATGCCCTGGTTGATCAGATGTGGCTGGCCGAGGGTGCCAGGGTGATTGTGGAGAGATCGGCGGGAGGTAATCACCTCAAATGGCCCGCCGGCTGGCAACGGATCGATGAACGCGCGTTCGGAGGAACCGTCATTTATCGAGCTGTTTGGTACGGTCCCAGCGTCACCTGATGTCTGGCCGGCCCGGCGGGTCGGGAGATGGAGACCACGATGCGCAAGGCAGTTTGCCCTGGATCGTTCGATCCGGTGACGAACGGGCACCTGGACATCATCGGTCGGGCGGCGGCGTTGTTCGACGAGGTCACCGTCGCCGTATTGATCAACAAGCGGAAGGCAAGCCTGTTCACGGTCGAAGAGCGCATCGAACTACTCGGCCAGGCCACAGCGGAGTTGGGCAATGTCCGCATCGACGCGTTCCACGGCCTGCTGGTCGATTTCTGCCGCGATAACGGCATTTCGGCCATCGTGAAGGGCTTGCGCGCAGTGAGCGACTTTGACTACGAGTTGCAAATGGCCCAGATGAATCACCGACTCACCGGTGTCGAAACACTGTTCGTGTCGACGAATCCGCTTTACAGTTACTTGTCCTCTTCCCTGGTCAAGGAGGTGGCGACATACGGAGGCGATGTCGTCGGCCTGCTACCGGACATCGTTCTTGATCGCCTGCGACGCAAGCTGGACGAGAACTCTCGAGCGGCCGGACCAGATGACCGGCGGTGATTTGTTCGCCGTCAGGAGGGGAAGACATGGAGATTCACGATCGGATTGACGATCTGGCGCAACTGGTGGAGACGGCTCGAGCCGTTCCGCTGTCGACAAGTTGTGTGGTTTCGCGCAATGACGTTCTCGAAATGCTGGAGGATGTCCGGGTTGCCTTGCCCGACGCGGTCAAGGAAGCCGATGAGGTTTTGCTTGATCGCGAAGACCTGATCGAAGAGGCGCAACAACAGGCCGACCGGACACTGAACGAAGCCGTCCGGGATGCCGACGAGATGGTGACCCGGGCTCGGGCGGAGGCGGAGCGCACGATTTCCGACGCCGATCGGGAGGCTGCCGACATCATCGAAGAGGCGCGCGACGGGGCCGAAGCCATGCTTGAGCGGGCCCGCACCGAATCTCGGCGACTGATCGACGAGCAGGAAGTGTTGCACGAGGCACAGCGGGAAGCGGCCGAAGTGGTGGAACACGGCCAACTCCAAGCCCGGGAACTGCTTGCCCGAGCCGAAGCTCAGGCCGAAGGGTTGTTGGCCGCGACCACCAACGAAACCTCCGCGGAACGCCTGGCGACCGACGAGTTTGTGGACGGCAAGCTCGCCGACCTTGAAGAGTCGTTGGCCTCCTCGCTTGCGGCAGTGCGTCGGGGACGGGACAAGATTCACGCCCGCAGGGTGGCCTACAACCCCGTCGACATCCGGGATCGTGATGGCGAAGATGCCAGCCTGTACGATCAAGCTGTCGACGCGATTTGATCATTACTGCTGAACTCCATGTTTCGCCAGTCGGCATGTTCGTCAGTCGGTTTATCTCTGAGGGGGTTCGGTGCCGCCGAGCAAAGACAGGGCTGCGTTCACTGTTGACCTCCGTGACCTTGGGCGGGGAGCAGGTCGGAACATGCCGGTCGAACTGGCCGAGTTGGCTCCCGACGGGTGGGGAAATGCCGTCATCGGGGTGATTCAGGGTTCAATAATCGCGGTGGATCTCACGCTGGAGTCGGTGGTTGAAGGAGTTCTGGTCCAGGGGACGGCGGAGGTTCAGGTGGCCGGCCAGTGTGGCCGGTGCCTTGATCCGGTCGAGCGAACGATGTCGGTCAGATTCGACGAGCTGTTTCGTTACGCTGATCAAATAGAAGGCGCTGACGATGAGGATTTGCCCGTGCTTGAGGGCGAATTGCTC
>JAUYKX010000342.1 GCA_030699055.1 Candidatus Nanopelagicales bacterium | reverse complement strand
GTATCCGGTGCGTGACGGTATCCCGATCATGTGGATCGATGAAGCCGCGCCTGCTCGCCCTAGTCTCGAGCCCGAAGTCGACTGATGTTCAGGATCGACGGGGCACTGAAGGACTACCCCTGGGGAGTCACCGGAGGTTTGCGGTCCTGGCTGCCCGATCCCTCGGACGGTGCGGCAGGGCTCGATGAGGAGGCGACTGCCGGGCCTGAGGCGGAGTTGTGGTTCGGGGCGCACCCGAGTGGCCCCTCACCCTTGGCGGACCACCGGGGGCGCAGCTTGCGGGAAGTCACCGACCCGGCCGATGTTCCTTTGCTGGTCAAACTGCTGGCTGCGGCTCGGCCGCTGTCGATTCAGGTTCATCCACCCGCTGAGCTGGCGGCCACCAGATTCGCGGCTCAGGAAGGTGATTCGGGATCGTCTCGATTGTTGGCTGACTCGCGGGCCAAGGACGAGATGCTCATCGCGCTCAAGCCGTTTTCCGCGTTGCGGGGATTGCGTGATCCGGAATTGGCGTCGTCGGTTCTGACCCGACTCGGGGGAGTGGCGGCTGAGGCGGCCGAGTTGCTGCGGGCAGGTGATCCCAAGGGGGCGATTCGGCGGCTCCTGGCGTCTGATCCGACCGCGCTGGCTGAGGCGGGAGAAAAGGTCGCATCGACTGCGGCCGCTGCCGGGCTGCCGACGTCGGATGTACAAGCCCTGGCGGCGGTCGCCCGAAGCTATCCGGGAGATCCAGGGGTGGTAGTGGCGGCGATGCTGGAGCATCGCTCACTGCTGCCGGGGGAGGCCATCTACCTGCCGGCCGGCGTGGTGCATGCCTACGTTTCGGGCACCGGGGTCGAGGTGATGACCGCCAGCGACAACGTACTGAGGCTGGGGCTGACGGGGAAGACCGTGGCGATCGAAGCCGCTCTGGAGGCTATGCGGCCCGAGTTGCGGCCCGAGCCGTTGCGCCCGTCTCCGGTGGAACTCGCGGACGGCGGCACCGTGAGGTACTACCGGCCAGAAGGAGCTCCGTTTTCAGTGGCCTGGTTGACCGGAGGATCGGAGACGTTTTCCTCGCCCGTCTACCGTCTGGTGCTGGCGACCAGTGGTCAGGTCGTCGTTCGAGATGACTGCGACGCGGAGTTGCGCCTCAGGCCCGGTCAGGCTGCGGCGGTTCTCGCTTCGGATGGCGCCGTCAGCGTGTCGGCCGGGGGCTCGGCATTTGTTTCGGAGGCGCGGGCTCTTGCCTGAGGGCTTCGATATGCGGAACCCACCCGACACCCTGGTTCAGGTGGACCGCATAGGTACGGTTGACCGGCGTAATTGCCTATTGCGCCGCCCGTAGATGACGAGGGGTTGTCGTCGGGTTCGAGGACGAGGGAGTGAAATGCCAGATTTCAAGATTGCGGATTTTGGGCAAGCGGCGTTCGGTCGCAAGGAAATTGAGCTCGCCGAACACGAGATGCCCGGCCTGATGGCCATGCGGGCCGAGTTCGGCGCCTCCCAGCCGCTGGCCGGTGCTCGGATCACGGGCTCGCTTCACATGACCGTGCAGACCGCGGTTCTGATTGAGACCTTGACCGCGTTGGGTGCCCAGGTCCGTTGGGCATCGTGCAACATCTTCTCGACCCAGGACCATGCGGCAGCCGCCGTTGTGGTCGGACGCGATGGCACGGTTGACGAGCCGCGGGGGGTTCCGGTTTTCGCCTGGAAGGGCGAAACCCTGGAGGAGTACTGGTGGTGTACCGAACAGGCCCTGATTTGGCCGGACGGTGCGGGCCCGAACATGATTCTCGATGACGGCGGCGACGCGACGCTGTTGGTTCACAAGGGCCTGCAGTTCGAAAAAGAGGGCTCGGTTCCCGACCCGGCGACTGCCGATTCGGAGGAGATGGCAGTGGTCCTGGGGCTACTGACTCGCTCGCTGGCTGAGGACGCGACGCGCTGGACCGGAATCGCCAACGGTTTGCTGGGTGTCACCGAGGAGACGACGACTGGCGTTCATCGGCTCTACGAGATGCAGCGGGACGGAACCCTGCTGTTCCCGGCGATCAATGTCAATGACTCGGTCACGAAGAGCAAGTTCGACAACAAGTACGGGTGTCGACATTCGCTCATCGACGGAATCTACCGAGCCACCGATGTTCTGATCGGCGGCAAGGTGGCCATGGTTTGCGGTTACGGCGATGTCGGGAAAGGCTGTGCCGAGTCGCTGCGGGGCCAAGGTGCTCGCGTGATCATCTCGGAGATTGATCCAATTTGCGCCCTGCAAGCTGCGATGGACGGGTACGAGGTGGCGCGACTCGACGATGTGGTCGGGCAGATCGACATCTTCGTCACGGCCACCGGTTGCCTCGATGTGATCACAATCGACCACATGCGACGGATGAAACACCAGGCCATCGTCGGGAACATCGGCCATTTCGACAACGAGATCGACATGGCCGGGTTGCTGGTCGAGTCAGGAGTGGTCAGGACGACGATCAAGCCTCAGGTTGACGAGTTCCGGTTCGCCGACGGGCATTCGATCATCGTCCTGAGCGAGGGTCGTCTACTCAACCTGGGCAATGCCACGGGCCATCCGTCGTTCGTCATGTCCAACTCGTTCACCAATCAGGTCCTGGCCCAGATCGAGTTGTTCACCCGACCCGATGAGTATCCGATCGGCGTTTACACGCTTCCGAAATTCCTGGACGAAAAGGTGGCTCGACTGCACTTGGGCTCTTTGGGGGTATCGCTGACCGAGTTGACGCGACGCCAGTCCGACTACCTGGGCATCGCGGTGGAGGGGCCCTATAAGCCCGATCACTATCGGTATTGATCACCGCGCCGATAGGCCATAAGTGATCACCGGCCTAGTGGCTGCGCGCGGGCGGTTGCCAGCAGTCAATGGAATCTGAACGGAGGCATCGGCCGAGTGGACGATCAGCGGGTGGGAGGTCAAGTGCCCTGGCCCATCGACCAGTACGGCCGTCCGTGGCCTGCTGACCACTGGGGCCGCCCGTGGCCTGCTGACCACTGGGGCCGGCCCGTGTCTCCCTATCTCGCCCCCCCGGCGGCGGACCCGGGCCTTGGCGCACCCCCGTTCCCACCCGGTCCTCCGGGGAGTCACCCGGACGCCGGGTCGATGGACCCGCGCCTCTATCGAGGCGCTCCGGCGACCCTGGTCGATGCGGTTGCGCGGGAGAGTTATTCCGGTCGACCGGTGAAGGTTTCCACCTGGGGGCTATGGGATCCCGTGATCGGCCTACTGCTGTGGCTGCTTCTCGGAGTGATCGGCGGGATTGTCTCCTTGGCCACCGAGGATTCTGGATCCACCGGCGCCGGGTTCGGCATGATCGTGGCCGTCACCCTTCCCTGGTTGGCTCTGGTTGGTTGGCCCGTCCTCATGACGTGGACCAGGGGAAACGGGCTGTTCATCGACTTGGGCATCCGATGGCGTTGGAGTGATCTTGGATGGGGGGCGCTGTTCGGCCTCGGGGCCGTG
>JAUYKX010000326.1 GCA_030699055.1 Candidatus Nanopelagicales bacterium | reverse complement strand
ATCTGGCGGAGCGGGGTCCTCGTGGGCGGATCCCAGCAGCGCGAAGAACGTCGACTACTCAGTTTCTTCGCTTGGGACCAACAGCGATGGCTTTCTGGGCCTGACGTTCATGTGCGGCCCATCGCAGTGTGCGGATTGACCCGTTGACCTGACTTGGCGCCGGACGGACAAACGAGACGGAGTCGCGCCGGATCAGGTGGGGGTCGATCAGTGGCCGCCTTCGTCTCGGATTCGGCGTACGCCTGGAGCCTTGAGGGGAACCCCGCGCAGGGGCAAAAGTCAATCGGGCCGATTCAGCGGTAGGGACGGAGCGCGGTAGGGTCCGGACATTGTCGTTCCCCGGCGCAGCCAAGTGATCGACGTCGGTCGCCGGGGCCCAAGTGACGGAAGGCGAGACGATGGCCAATAGGACGTATGGCATCAGCGAGGTTGTCGGCACGGCTTCGGAGGGTGTGGACCAGGCGATCCGCAACGGCATCGAGCGAGCGGGCAAGTCGGTCAGGCACCTGGACTGGTTCGAGGTCGAGGGCATTCGGGGATACATCAAGGACGATCAAGTTCACCATTTCCAGGTGACGATGAAGCTCGGTTACCGGCTGGAGGATCCGGCCTGATCGTCGGCCGGGTAGAACTTCCGGTCGAGCATTCGGCAGATTGGCTCCATCAGGAACAGCGTCCAGATGAAATACAGGGCATTCATTCCCAGCCATTGCGCTGCCAGAAGAACCACGAGGAACACCGCGGTGGCGAAGTAGGCGCGGGTCGTCCGGAAGTAGCGGGAGGACGATCTGCCTCGTTCGTTCTGCAATTCGGGATGGGAACCGACGTGCCGTGACATCAACATTCCGGCCACGCTGATGAACAGTAGGTCGCCCGCATACAGCGATGCGGTAAAGCGGTCAAGCGAACCCCCGTCGCCGATCTGCCCGACCAGATCGGCGGGGAATGGAAACACGGCGATGCCGAACAACCAGGCCACATTCAGCCAGATCAGCCCGCTGTCGATGTGACCGACCAGGCCGAACAGGCGGTGGTGCCTCATCCAAAAAATGATGATCACGATCCAGCTAATCGCGAAGCCGAGAATTTGGGGACCGTATCGGCCGTAGATCTCCTGAACCGATTGGGTTTTCACGTCGGTCAGGTTGATGTCGGTGAGAGGAAGAATCAAGACGGTGATCGCGATCGCCACCACGGCATCGGAAAACGCCACCATGCGCTCCGGGGCTTCCAAGTGTCGGCGGGCGATCACTCGCTCAGGGTGGCACGCTGGCGACATGGAACGCACCCTGATCGCGATGCGCCACGCCAAGTCCGCCTGGCCGCTGGGGGTTCCGGACGAGAAGCGACCGCTGTCGGCTCGTGGCCGCCGAGACGCGGTTGTCGCGGGGCAATTGCTGTCCAGCCGTCTTCCGCGCCCTGACGAGGTCATCGTTTCGCCCGCCAGGCGCGCTCGGCAGACGGTGAAGCTTTTTCAGTCGATGTTGGGACCGGTCCTGACTCGCCGTGACGACCGGGTTTACGCCGCCAGTTGGTGGGAGATATTGGACGTGATCCACGAAGTTGACGACGATGTCGAAACGCTGATGCTGGTGGGGCACAACCCCGGCTTGGAGGATCTTGTGCGCCAACTGACCGGGCACGGCCGCGAACGGGCCGTCCGCCAGTTGGCGCACAAGTACCCGACCAGCGCGATCGCGGTTCTGGTTGCCGATCTTCCCTGGTCTAGGTGGGGTGCCGGTTGCGCTGAGTTGACCAACCTGCTGATTCCCCGGGCAGGCTGACCGGCGATTAGTCGATGCCGGCGTTCGCTGAGTCAATCTCCTCGCGCGGGATGCCCAGCAGATAAAGAACGGAGTCCAGGTAGGGCACGTTCAAACTGGCGTCGGCCGCGGCCCGAACCACCGGTTTGGCGTTGAAGGCGATTCCCAATCCGGCCTTCGCGATCATGTCCAAGTCGTTGGCGCCGTCTCCGACGGCCACCGTGCGTTCCAGTGCGACGCCAAACCGATCCGCAAATTCGACCAGTGCCTCCGCCTTGCCCTGACGATCGATGATCGGCCCGAGCAACTGCCCGGTCAATAACCCATCGGCCGTGGCCAGTCGATTAGCCCTGACCGCCTCAATGCCCAGTTCGGCGGCGATCGGATCCACCACCTCATGAAAACCCCCGGAGACGAGGGCCAGCTTGAAGCCGAGTTCGCTCATCGTCTGGCACAGCGTGCGGGCACCTGGGGTCAGACGTACTTTGGCCCGTACCTCATCAAGCACCTCGACCGGAGTGCCAGCCAGCAGTGCCACCCGCTCGCGCAGGGAGGCTGCGAAGTCGAGTTCGCCGCGCATGGCCCGCCCGGTGATCTCAGCGACCTGGTCCCGGCAGCCTGCGTGATCGGCGATCAGTTCGATGACCTCACCCTGAACCAGGGTCGAATCGACGTCCATCACGACCAGCCGGGTTCCGCGCCGGTGGAGCCCGGGTCGCTGAACCGACAGGTCAATGCCGCTCTCGGCGGACACCTTCGCCAAGTGGACTCTAAGGTCGTTGGGGTCAGCTCCGGTGACCTCCATCTCGAGGGCAGTCACCGGATGATCAGCGACCCGGAATACCCCGTCGATATTCCCCCCGCAACCAGTGATCGTTTCCGCCACCCGGGCGAGTGCGGTCGGGCAGAGGGGAGCGCCGAGAACGATCACTATGGTGCGAATTTGGCGCAATGGCCCCTTGGGCGCCGGTACCTGCTCGATGTGGACCGTCAGATTGCTCCCCCGGCCAAAGGCGTCGATCTTGGATGAGGCTCGTTCTACATCGGACGCTGTTGCGCCTCTCATGTCGAGCAACAAGCCGAACACCAATCGGTCGTGGATCACGACCTGTTCGAGGTCGAGCACGCTGAGCCGGCACTCGGCGATTTCACGCAGCAGGCTGGCGGTCAGCCCAGGACGGTCGTACCCGGCCATGGTCACGAGAAGGGCGGAAGACATCGGGGTCACGCTACCCTCGGCGGGCAGCCGTCGGTCGTCGGGCCTGTCCCCGTGTTTTCCGCCGCCGCCGCCGACGGCTCGGTTACCGGGCCCCGAGAAATGAGCCGATGAAGTGACGTGGACGCATGCCCTGCTGGCGCTGGC
>JAUYKX010000324.1 GCA_030699055.1 Candidatus Nanopelagicales bacterium | reverse complement strand
GACGGCGCAATTGTGGTCGACCACATATACGTCGAGTTCCTCACCATTGCTCAGCTCGTAGGCCAGGACGGCGGCAGGAGTACCGGGATCCACGCTGTCGCTGTGGTACGTGCCGATATCGATCATGACCGGTTCAGCTCCCGGGGCCACTCGGTCCAGGCATTCGACGACACCTTCATGGGTTCCGGCAAAGGTGGTCGCCAGCACATCGGGTGAAGGCGAGGAGTCGGGGGGCGCGGTGACCACCACGCTGGGCATCGAGTCGTCCGTAAGCGTTGGTTTGCCGCTGGCCGTGGGCTTCGGCGAGGCGGTACGGCCAGTCCTGGCCTGGCGCCAACGATTCGAAACCTGAGCGGCCAATTCCTGGCGGTAGTACTTCGTTCCTGACGTGGTCATCGACACAACCGAAGCGGCGGACGGAACCCCGTTGCCCAGCTCGTTGCCCGCATTGCTCGCCAGCATCGCCATGCCGACAAGACCGGCTGCGGCCACCCCTGCCGCGGCGAATAGCCATCGACGGGGAGAACCAGCCCGAGCCCGTTCCGGCAACGCGATGACCGAGTCAACGTCAGTTTCTGATTGATCAGCTTCTGATCCGTCGGCCGAAGGTTGTCGGGCAGCACTTCGGGCCTCGGCTTCGGACGCGATCACGGCGTTCAGTCGGACCCAAATCTCGTCCGGCATGGTCGGTACGGGCAGGGTTGAGAGAAGGTCATGAACGTGGGAGTCCGATTTCGGATCGGTAGGCGCCTCCGACCGATTTTCGTCAGACCATTCCCGGCTGTCGCCAGTCACGCACCCTCACCTCCTTCACCAGACGTGTATCGGACGGTTGTCGGGCCGTCAGGGTTCCGCACGGATACCAACCGTTCCGCCAACTTGGCCCGGCCTCTGGCACAGCGGCTCTTGACCGTGCCGGCTGGGCATTCGAGCACCTGGGCTGCTTCTTCGATCGAATACCCCTCGATATCCACCAGCACTATGGCTGCCCGCTGATCCGTCGACAGCTCTCCCAGGGCGCGTTCGATCTCAATGCGCAATTCCCGGGCGCCCAACGGATCCCGGGGATCGGCCAGCACATTTTGGCCAGCGTCACCTTCTTGATCGGGTAAAGCGATGGCGGGTCGAGCCGCCTTGCGACGAAGACGGTCGAGGCAGGCATTCACCACGATCCGGTGCAACCAGGTCGTCACTGCCGCGTCCCCCCGAAATGAGGCCGCGTTTCGGAATGCCGAGATCATGGCCTCCTGGAGACCGTCGGCGGCGTCTTCCGGGTCGCTGGTGGTGCGCAAGGCCACCGCCCACAGTCGATCACGGTGTCTGGCGACGAGCACGCCGAACGCTTCCGGGTCACCGGCCACATGGGCGGCGAGTAGTTCGGCGTCTTTGGGCGCGAGCGATTCACCCACCACCGGATCCTCGTTCATCGCCGTGAGCCTATGGGGTCGATCCCGTTGGGCAGCCCCGGGTGCGGGCGTCGAGCATCGGCAGTGTCGGGCACTCCCGATCTCAGTCCGCCGGGCCGCGAATCGCCAGGTGGGAGATGCCGCTGCGGTAACCGTTCGTCGTCATCGGCATTCGGTTGAACTGGATGGCCAGGTAGCGAGTACGAACCGGTCGGGGAAGCCGCACCGACGTCAGCGGTGGTGCCCCGGCGAGCTCGGCCAGAGTCTCGAGGTCCGACGACGAGCGGGGAGGTCGAACGGAAGAAGCAATCCGAATGTCACTGGCCGGACCCAGCAAGCTGACATCAAGTGCCCGGACGTGGTGTTCAGCACCGAGATCGATCACCAGTGCCGTTCCTGACGCTTGGGCAGACTTGTGGGACTTGAAAACGGCGGTTTGCCAGGCCGACGAAGTGTCTTCGTCGAGTGCCGCACCCGGTCCGGAGGTGGGCGAGTCGGTTCCGGGCTTTGATCGAGCGATTTGACCAGTTCGATCGACACTGATCGACCAGGCGCGTTTTACCGGGAACCGGATTTCGGGGGGAAGGCGAAGAACTTCCGGTTCCATGGCGATCGGCGTCGGTGGCGGCTTCCAGGCCGCTGACGAGTCTCCGGACCGAACCGACCCCGTGTCCTCCGGCGACGACGCCAGCACCAGAGCCAGGCCCACGGCAGCTATGGCTGAGACCGAGGCTGCGGCAATCAGCGCTCCTCCGAGACGGCGGGCCAGGCGGGAACGACGGGGTGAGTCGATCGCCGGCGCGTTGATGGCCACCTCGTGCCGGGCCAAGGCGAGGGCGCTGATGACGGCGTTCAGATCGGGGTAGGGCGGGGCCCCGGACCGACCCCTGACACATGTGGCCGTTGCCAGACAACGCATGACGATCTGATCCAGAAATGGCGAAACGTCGGCAACGAGGCGGCCAGGCGAGGCCAGATCCCAGCCGATTACAGGAACAGCGGGAAGATCGTCGCGGGGCCCCGTCGGCCAGCGACCCGTCAAGCAGGCCATCAGAACGGAACCGATGCCGAAAATATCCGCTGCCGGAGCACCACCGCCGACCTCCGGCCCCCACAGGGCCTCCCCGATGGCGTGGCCCCGCAGCTTCACCATCCCGCTGCTGGTTACGAGCACCGTGCTCGGAGTGATCCGACCGTGGTGGACTCCGGAACCGGCCAGTGCCCCGACGGCCTGCGCCACGCCCATCGCGATGTCTACCGCAGCGGCTGGAGACAGGGGCTGAGAAAGGATGTCGGGCAGAGTTCTGGCGTCCAACCACTCGGACACGATCACCAGCGTGCCGTCGACATCAAGGACGTCCAATACCCGGGCGACATGCGAGTTGTCCACCCGCGCCGCACGGCAGGCGGCTTGGCGGATCTCGTCGCGGCGGGGGTCGTGCGGCAGGACTACGCGAAGTGTCACCCGCCGACACAGTCGTTCGTCGGTCGCCCGCCACACGCTGCCTGCGGCATCCTTGGTGATCAGGTCATCCAGTCGAAAGCGACCAACCCGCATCCCGGAACGGATCGCGCCGGAATCACCGACCGCATTCGTCGGCGTCGACGTGGACCTGGGGGCGAGGCTCACGGAGTAAGAGTAGGTGAGCGGCCAGCGAATTGCCGTTCAGCCGAACCGAACGGGCGCGTTCGGTCTCAGGTGGTCAGGGCCCGGACGTTCCCTTCCGGCTGCCGGCGAACCTGGGAACCAGCGTGGAGATCACGTCTTGGACCTCGGTAACCCTGAACAGTCGCGCGCAGCCGAAGTAGGCCAGGGCCATCGCGGCAACGCCAGAGATCAGGGCGAAGAAACTGGGCCAGTAATCCAGGGCGAACCAAGCTGAGCCGGATTGATCGGCTGAGCCGACAAACTTGCCGATTGGCCAGGCCACACCGAGCCCAACGGCCACGCTGACGAGGGCCGCCGCCGTGATGCGGACCAAGCCGAAGGCCGTTCGCGTTGAATCGAGCCCGCCAAGCCGACGGTTGAGGCGCCACCAGGCCACGACGATCACCAGCCAGTAGGCCACCCCGTATGACACGGCCAGAGAAATCACCTTCCCCTCGACCGGCACCAACATGAACACGGCGATGGTCAAGGGGATGGCGATCACGTTGTAGATCACTGTGATCAGGAACGGGGTTCGGGTGTCCTCGACCGCGTACCAGCCCCGGAGTAGGACGTAAAAAGCGGAGAACGGCAGCAGCCCGATCCCGAACGCGGAAACCACCAGTCCCGTGTACTCGGCGGCACCCCCGGCTCCGGCGCCGAAGTCGAAGAGCACGGTTCCGATCGCCGGACCAAAAACCAGCAAAAACAGGCTGGCGGGAATGATCAACGCGCCGACCAGTCGAAGTCCTCCGGCGACATCAGCCCCAACTCGACGCAGGTCATTCGCGGCCGCCGCCTTGCTCATGCGAGGCAGCAGGGCGGTGACCAGCGAAATGGTGATCACCGAGTGGGGAAGCATGAAGACCAGGTAGGCCCGCTGGTAGGTGGCCAGACCCTCGGGAACGGTGCCGGCTTGAGCGGCCAACACATTCGCCGTCGTGGCTAGCCGAGAGATCACGAGGAAGCCGAGTTGATTGACCAGGACCAACCCGATCGTCCAACCCGCCAACGAACCCGCCTTGCCGAGTCCCCAGCCGCGAAAGTCGAATCGTGGCCGCCAGGAGTAGCCCGCCGCCCGGACGAAGGGAATCAGCGCCAGCGCCTGCAAGGCGATTCCGGTCGTGGTCGCGATTCCCAGCACCGCAGTCTGCGTTGCACTGATCGATCCGACCGTCAGGTCCGTTCCCACCAGCCACACGAATCCGACCGCTGTCGCGATCATGACAATGTTGTTGATGATGGGAGTGAACATCGGAGGCCCGAATCGCATGCGGGCATTGAGGACCTGCGACAGCATCGTGTAGAGACCGTAGAAGAAGATCTGCGGCAGGCAATATCGGGCGAAAACGACAGCAAGGTCGAGTTCGGCCGCCTGGTAATCCGAGGTTGCATACAGGCGGACGAGCCAGGGAGCGGCCAAGACGGCAGCGATCGACAGCACCAACAGGGCCAGGCCCGTGAGAGTCAGAAGCCGGTGGGCGTATTCGTCTCCGCCGTCATCGTCCCGTTGCATTCGACGAACCAACTGGGGAACGAAGACCGCGTTCAGCGCGCCACCGATGATCAAGATATAGACGATGTTGGGGAGAGCGTTACCGAGAGCGTAGGTATCGGCGAGCATCCCGAACCCCAGGGCGGCGGCGAGGGCGATATCCCGCAATACCCCGGTGAGCCGGGACAGGACAGTGCCAGCCGCCATCAGCGCGCCACTGCGCAATACGGCTCCCGACTCCCCGTTGGTCACGGAGGAGGATCCAGATTCTTCGGCCTGGCTCACGGTTGTCGGTCGTCCGTCGATTCGAGCTTGCTGCCCGCCTTCCGCGCGAAACGCCGGCGGCGACGCACGGTACTGATCACGATGGTCACTCCGAGGGCGATGAAGGCGGCGGCGACAACGTAGGTGGCGGCCGCGCCATAGGCGGTGGTCCGCAAAGTCAATCGGGTGGGTTCTCCGTACAGGCGCCCCGACGGGGTGGTTAGTTGGACGTCGACCGGAAGCTCGCCGGCTCCGAGCAGCTGGATCGGAATCTCGGTGCTTACTTTCTGGCCAGGCGGGATTTCCAGCATCATTGCCTCCGACTGCACCAGGCGTACCGTGGGATCTCCGATCAGTCGAACCCCGACCTGGACCGGAACGTCAAGATCGTTGACGACCGTTACGGGTACCCGACTCGTGGCCGAGGCGAGTGTGATCTGACCCCCGGATACCGGTCGGACGCGAGCCCGGGTGGCGTCCAGCTGAGTTCGGATCCGGGCGAGTAGTTCCCGGCCGCGAGCGCGTTGCGGGCGCCAGGCGGCCGACTCGGCTCGCAACAGGGCCGTCTCGAAGGTTCCGGCCAGGTCCCCGGGTGGGGGCAGGATTTCGGAGAAGACGGACAGGCTTTCCTGCGCATTTCTGACCTCTCGCAGATAACGGGTCCCCAGTCGGGTGCCTCGTTTGCCCGAGGAGGGCGTCAGGGCCCGCATCGGTGCGGGAGACGAACTGCCGGCCAACATGGAGCTCAGGGTGGATGTCCGTAACCAGGGAGCAGTCGGCAAGGTGGCGAGCAGGTCTCGGAGCACCGCTGCGTCAACCGACCAACTGCGATCAGGAACCACAACCGCGTTCGGTCTCTCATCGGTCTGAGACATGATGGCCGATTGGGCCAGGAACAGCTGCCGCTGTCCGATCCCCCGAATCTCTCCAGCCGAAGTCGAGCCGGCCAATGTTCGGTTCAGCGTTGGATCACCCATCACGGCGGTGATTCGACTTCCCCGCACGCCTACTGCCGCCAACGATTCGCTCGCGCCGGCCCCCGAAACGGCCGCCCGGTCGAGAATCAACGAGTCGACGTCAGCCGAGCGAAGCAAGCTGATGGTTTCGCTGGAAACGGTTGGCCCGACCGGCCAGGCGATCACCTGTTCAACCCGACGGCCGAGCGCGCGACTGGCGGCGCCGGGGGCCAGCGTGTTCGCCAGTACCGCATCGGAACCCAGCTCGGCCGGGCCGAGGGAGTCGACGTCCACATCGGCATAGGTGAGGGCCCAAACATCGACGTTCGATGCGGAGGTGGCAGCCCGAATCCGCTCCAGCCAGCTTGCCGCCGTCGATCCGGTTTGCACCGGCCCGACCCCCCCGTCCGCCGTCACCACCCGATAGCCCGGAGCCATCGAAGCCGCGGTTTCCAGCAGGGCTGGGTCGACCACCCAGGTGACCAGTTCGGGACGAGTGGCAGCGGCCTCGATCAGCTCAGCAAGCCGCCCACCGGGCGCCAGTTCTCGCGGCAGCTCGTCGTCGATGAGGGCGTTCTCGGCGTCTCGGCCTGGCGCGGTGGTCAACGGCCACAGCCAGGTCAGCGACATCCGGTTATCCGGGGGCGCGCTGTGTGGGCTGTCGAACCAGGGAAGCGCCAGTCGAGACGTTCCCTCAGTCGCGTAGTTGGTGGCAGACCGGGCCGTGATCTCCAGTACGAATACCCCGTTGCCCCAGCTGTTCATGAACCCGGCCGGCAGGACCACGCGCCAGGAAGCATCGGCCCCCGGTTCGATCGTTCCGACTACTTGGGCCGTTCGGGCGTTGATGGATCTGGTCGTCAGTTCTCTGGTGGGGTCCAAAGCCTGCTCGAGATCGGAGACGGACGAGTACCGCACTGCGGACACCGAAGCCGTCACTTCGATTCCGGAGACAGTGGAACTCGAATTGTTTGTCACCGTTCCTTTGACGACTGTGCGCTGCTTGGCGTCAACCAGCGAAGGGGTCAACGACCTGACGGTGACCGTGAGCGGCGTGGTGAACTCAGGGTCGGTGGTCGGCGCGGCGGCTGCGGGGCCGGGCGACAACCAGGCCGAGAACAGGGCCAAAGGCAACAGAAGCACAAGTGCCTGTGCGATCGCTCCGAATTGCACCGGGGCGGCCTTCACCGGTGCTGGGCCAGCAGCTCGGGAACGAGTTGCATGAGTCGACGCTCATCCGCGTAGGCGAGGCGAGCGGAAAGCTCTCCGAGGGGCACCCATTCGACCGCGACCACTTCCGGGTCATCGGCGTTGACCGTTCCTCCGATCTTCCGCAGCAGAAAGTGGTGAACGGTCTTATGGATCCGTTGTCCGTCAGCGACGAACCAGAAGTCGATGGTGCCCAGTTCGGTCAGGATCTCGCCCTTTATTCCGGTTTCTTCTTCCACCTCACGGACTGCTGCCTGGCGCGCGGATTCCCCGACCTCCAGGTGGCCCTTCGGTAGCGACCACATGATTCGGCCGCGACGATCGATGCGACCAATCAGCGCGGCTTGGGCCTGATCCGACAGGTCGCTCAGAATCAATCCACCGGCACTGGTTTCCTCGACCGCGAGCGGGCGGCGACGTGCTCGGATCGCCGTGGGAAGCGGAATGCTCGGAGCTCGTCCGGGCGTGTTCGGCCGGGGGGGAGGCGATTCGGTGTTGTCTCCCTCGGTTTCCCCCGGCGCATCGGTCACATCCGGCAGGATAGTCGCGCTCGATGAATCTTGAGCGGCTCTACGCTGGGTCATCATGAGTCACACTCCCGGGATCGCCAATCCGAAGTCCAACGTTCACCTACCGCCGGATGCGGCGGGACTGCGGCGCGCAGTGGAATCGGGCCTCGGGGATGCGGTCGTGGCGGTGGCGCAGTTGGGAGAGCGGTTTCGCGCCGCAGATCACGAATTGGCGCTGGTTGGTGGTTGTGTCCGCGACTTTCTGAGCGGACGCAGCGGCTCGGATTTGGATCTGACGACTGACGCCCGGCCGGAAGAGATCTTGGCGCTACTGCGCGGTTGGGCTGATCAGACGTGGGAAGTGGGGATCAAGTTCGGCACGGTGGGGGCGCGGCGGGACGGCTATTGCTTCGAGATAACCACCTACCGGAGCGAGGCGTACGAACCGGGTTCGCGCAAACCGCACGTCGCGTACGGCGAGTCTTTGTCGGACGATCTGGCCCGACGCGATTTCACCCTCAACGCCATGGCCATTCGGTTGCCCGAATTGGAGTTCGTCGACGAACATCGCGGGCTCGAGGATCTGGCAGCGCGACGGTTGCGGACGCCGTCGTCGCCGGAGCAGTCGTTCAACGACGATCCACTCCGGATG
>JAUYKX010000318.1 GCA_030699055.1 Candidatus Nanopelagicales bacterium | reverse complement strand
ATCTGGGACACGAAAAGCAGAATTCCCAGCGGAATCAAGACCCACGTGATCGTCCGGACGAAACGCATGGTCGATGTCATCAGTTCCGATCGGGCCACGGTGAAGGTCCGAGCCGCCGCCGTCAGTTGAGTCGCGTACGACGCTTCGCCGATCTTCGTAGCCTGCATGGTGCCATCGCCGGCAACCACAAAAGATCCACTCATCAACGCATCGCCGGGATGCTTGTGAACCGGGTCCGCCTCCCCGGTGAGAAGCGACTCGTCGACTTCCATTCCGACGGTCGTGCGGACGACGCCGTCGACCACGATCTGGTCCCCGGTCCGCAACAGAATGATGTCGTCGAGGACGACTTCCTTGGGGCTCACCTCCTGGTCCGATCCGCCACGGCGGACGACCGGCCGCGCCTCGCCGAGCACCGACAGGCGTTCGAGGGTCAGCTTGGCTCGAATCTCCTGGAAGGTGCCGATGGCGGCGTTGACCACAATCACCACCCCGAACAGCGAATCCTGGAACGGCGACCGGGCAATGATCATCAGCACCCACATCGTGCCAATCACGAGGTTGAACGACGTCAAGGTGTTGGCCCGAATGATGCTGCCGTAACTGCGACTCTTCGGGTCCGGAGTGTCGTTGGTCAGCCCCCGGCTTACCCGGTCGGCAACCTCGACCGCCGTCAGGCCCACTTCCGGGTCAACCGTCGTGTTGTTCAGGTCGGGCGAACTGGCGGGCTTGACTGGCCCAGAGGGGGCCTGGCTCATTCGTCCAACCCGTCGAGCCGACGGAGAATGATCCCCTCCCGCAACGCCCACGGACAGATCAGCAGTTCATCCACACCGAACAAATCCATGGCCGCTTCGGCGACCACCGCTCCGGCCACCAACTGGCCCGCCCGACCGGGCGACACCCCAGGCAGCTCGGCCCGCTCGGCGGAAGAGATCTTCGACAGCCGGGGCACCCAGGCCGCCAACTCATCCCGGCGCAGGATTCGACGTACGTACGGTCCATCGCTCGACGGCGCCGCGCCGGCGATACGGGCCAACTGTCGGAAGGTCTTGCTGGTGGCGACGGTCAGCTCAGGCGCCCCCAGTCGGGTGACAGTCGCTACCACGTCGGCGATCTCCGCCCGCACCGCTCGTCGCATCTCGCGAACCTCCGCCACGGTGGGGGGATCACTTCGCAAATGCTGCCGGGTGAGCCAGGCCGCCCCCAGACGACGGGAGACGGCGATATCTGGTTCCTCGTCCATCCCGATGGCCATTTCCAACGAGCCGCCACCGATGTCGAAAACGAGCAGTCGACCGCTGCTCCAGCCGAACCACCGGCGAACAGCCAGAAAGGTCAGCCGGGCCTCGTCATCACCGGTCAGCACCGAGAGCCGAACACCCGTCCGACGCTCGATGGTGTCCAGAACCTCCTCGCCGTTGGGCGCCTCTCGCATGGCCGAAGTGGCAAAAGCCAGGATCTCGGTTACCCCGGTGTCCTCGGCCACCAGGAGAGAGCTTTCGATGAAGCCGGAGAGCCGGTCCACGGCGTCGCCGAGGATCAGACCTTCTTCATCCAAGTTTTCAGACAGGCGTAGTTCGATCTTGTGAGATCGAGCGGGGACCGGGGGTCCGCCATGGCGGGCATCGACGACCAACAGATGAACGGTGTTGCTGCCGATGTCCAGCACTCCGAGGCGCATGCCGCCGACCGTACCGGCATAGGCTCGCGGCGTGACCGAGGTATCTGGCGATTTCCCTCGTGTATGGGTGGAGTTCACCGATCCGCAAGACAGCGATCGACGCTTCCGTTGCGACCTCACCTGGCTGACTTCACGTTGGCAGTGCATATTCGGAGCCGGCTGCGCCGGGATCCTCGCCGATCGACCCGACGACGGATGCTGTTCCCTCGGCGCGCATTTCTCCGACCAGGATGACGAGAGCCGAGTCTCCCGTTGGTCGCGCAAGCTCCCGGCATCGATGTGGCAGTACCGGGAATTGGGTCGCCGCCTGGGGATCAGCCGATCCAACGACGAGGGCGAAACGCACACCCGCCTGGTGGACGGCGCGTGCGTTTTTCTGAACCGCCCCGGCTTTTCCGGCGCCGTGGGCTGCGCTCTGCATCTATGGGCGACCGAGCGGGGGATCCCAACCCCCAAGGTGAAGCCCGACGTGTGTTGGCAACTGCCGATCCGCCGCACGTACGACACCTCAACCGGTCCGAACGGCGAGGACCGGCAAGTCGTGATCATTGGCGAATACGACCGGGCCGGGTGGGGCCCTGGGGGCTGCGACCTGGACTGGTACTGCTCAGGCAACACCGACGCCCACATGGCCCCGGTCCCGGTGTTCGTTTCCGAGCGCCCGGTATTGATCGAACTCATGGGGCTGCCTGCCTATGACGAGTTGGTCGCCTGTTGCCGGGCCCACCTGGCAACCCTTGAGAGCGCTGATGACTCGATCCGGCAGTACCTCGCGCCCCACCCGGCGGACTGACGTTCCTAGGGATCGTCGGTCATCGAGACGGACACCGTTGTCGGACCCCATCACTAAGGTCATCCCATGTCGAGACTCAGCGCCCACGGTTCATCGAAGTCAAACGGTCGAATTCGGGAAATCCACCGGTGCCGCGAATGCGGTTGGCAGACGGCCAAATGGGTTGGCAGGTGCGGGGAGTGCCAGTCCTGGGGAACGATTACCGATACCGCGGCTCCGGTTGGCCGCGAAGTCCGACCCGGGCCGGTGACTGTTCCGGCTGTTCCGATCACCGAGGTCACCGGCAGCGAGGCCGCCGCCGAGTCCACCGGGCTCGGCGAGTTGGACCGAGTTCTCGGCGGAGGCCTGGTGGCCGGTTCCGTGATCCTGCTGTCGGGCGAGCCGGGCGTCGGCAAGTCCACGCTGTTACTGGACCTCGCCTCCCGAATGGCGAATCGAAGCCCGGTCCTCTACGTCACGGGGGAGGAGTCGGCTGCCCAGGTGAGACTCCGCGCCGAACGAATCGGCGCCCTTCAGAGCAACCTGCTGCTCACAGCCGAAAGCAACCTGGCCACGGTGCTGGGCCACATCGAGCAGGCCCAGCCAGCTCTGGTGATTGTCGACAGCGTGCAGACCATCTCAACCCCAACCGTGGAGGGCGTCGTCGGCGGGGTGTCCCAAATCCGCGAGGTCGCCACCGCCCTGATCGCCATAGCGAAGCGTTCCTCCGCCGCCATGATCCTGGTGGGCCACGTCACCAAGGACGGCGGCGTGGCCGGGCCGCGCACCCTGGAGCATCTGGTGGACGTGGTGCTCAGCATCGAAGGCGACCCGCAGACCCGGTTGCGACTGGTTCGTGCCGCCAAGAATCGCTATGGACCAGCGGACGAGGTCGGCTGCTTTGAGTTGAGCGAAGCCGGAATCCGCGAGCTGGTCGATCCAAGTGAGC
>JAUYKX010000308.1 GCA_030699055.1 Candidatus Nanopelagicales bacterium | reverse complement strand
GGGAAACGATGGTGGTGGCTCGATTCGGATCCCTGCCGCCATGACGGGTCTGGTGGGAATCAAGCCCTCGAGGGGGAGGGTCACGAACGGTCCACTCAGTGATCTGGTCGGCGATCTGGTCACGCAGGGTCCGTTGGCCCGAACTGTGGCTGACGCGGCTGCGCTGCTCGACGTCATGGCCGGCTACCAGGTTGGCGATCCTTACGCGGCCCCGGCCCCCCGCCGGGGCTCGTTTCTGGCGGCCGCTCGCCGTGAGCCCGGGCGCCTGCGGGTGGGTTTTTACTTGGCGTCGGCTCTCGATGTGCCGGCACCGAGTGACGAGGTCGGGGCAGCCGTTGAGTCGACTGCCGCACTGTTGTCCGAACTCGGGCACATGGTCGAACCGGTTGACCCGCCGTTCGGTAGCTGGATGTCGGACCAGTTCGGCGTGTTGTGGGCGGCGATCGCCGCGCTCACTCCGATCGATCCCGGGCGGGAACATCAGCTTCGGCCGCTGACGCGGCATCTGCGCGAGGTGGGGCGAAAACTGGGAGGAGTGGAAGTGGCAGAGGTGGTTTCGGCTATCCGCGTCTCGGCCCGGACCGAGTTGGAACGCTGCCGGGAATACGACGCGATCCTCGCCCCGACTCTCTCCCGAAGGCCTTGCCGGGTAGGGGAATTGCGGAAGGACGATGATCCGGAAGCGGATTATCGGGCCCAGGTCGAGTTCAGTCCGTTTTGTTCGGCGTACAACATCACGGGCCAACCCGCGATCAATGTGCCCCTCAACTGGACCGAGGACGGGCTGCCTCTCGGTGTGCAATTGGCGGGCAGGTTTGGTGACGAAGAGACGATCATCTCGCTGGCTGCCCAGTTGGAACAAGCCGCACCCTGGTGTGGGCGTCACCCATCCGTTTGGTGACCGGCCGAGCCATGACATTGGATAAGGATCTGGCGAATCTCGCCCACCATTTCGGCATTGCCACCGAGTACTGGGATCAAGGTCGCACCCTTCGCGAGATCTCCGCCGATGTGATCGTCGAAATCCTTGAATCCTTCGGGGTTGATGCGCGTTCGGACTCTGGCCGAAAGGCCGCATTGCGCCGAATGCGACTGGCGCAGTTCGAGGTGGACGTTCCCGCAGTGCTGGTGTTCCGCCGACCAGGGGACGCCGGCAACCCGTGGCAGGTGTGCATGCGGGCTCCGATCGATTCCGAGGTTCGGGTTTGGGTCGAGTTGGAAGCCGGCGGAGTGCGCTCCGACTTGGGAGTGCCGCGGACGAGAGAAGACAGCCGGGACGGCGAATCCGTCGGCACGAGGGATTTCGTTTGCTCTCTTCCCCCCGACCTTCCGTTGGGTTGGCACGGGTTGTGCGCTGACATCGACGGTCGGGTGCTTCGGGGCGTGCTCGTGATCTGTCCCGAGCGACTTGAGTTCCCAAGGCATCCGTCGGGGAGACGGGCTTGGGGGATCGCAGCCCAGTTGTACGCCGCCAGGTCGGAACGATCATGGGGGCTGGGGGATTTGGGGGACCTGCGGGACCTGGCTTGGTGGACCGGAACCGAGTTGGGGGCCGATTTCACGCTGGTGAACCCGCTTCACTCAGCGGCTCCGGTCGCTCAACAGGCGCCTTCGCCCTATCTGCCGGTCACCCGGCGCTATTCGAATCCGATCTACGTGCGAGTTGAGATGATCGATGAATTCGCCTACGTGTCCCCGGTCGATCGCGACCGAATTGAGAAGTTGTCCGACCCGCTGCGCGAAACCGACCGAGTCCCGGACCTGCTGGACCGGGCGGCGGTCTGGGAGGGGAAACGCCAGGCCCTGGAGATCGTCTGCAAAGTACACAGATCGGTCGGTCGCGAGGCGCGTTATCGGGCGTATCTGAACCGGGAGGGAGAGGCGCTGGAGAAATTCGCCCTCTGGTGCGCCATCGCCGAGTTGCACGGACCTCGGTGGGATCAGTGGCCGCGTGAACTTCGGTCGGCGCAAGGCGAGCGGGTAGCGCAAATTCGGGCGGAGCTGGCCTCCCGGGTCGAGTTTCATCGCTGGCTGCAGTGGGTGCTGGACGAACAAATGTCGACGGCGGATCGGGCTGCGCGCGAGGCGGGCATGTGCATCGGCGTTGTCCACGATCTGGCGGTCGGGGTTCATCGCTTCGGTTCCGACACCTGGACGGATCCGGAACTGTTCGCCGCTGACGTGTCGGTCGGGGCGCCGCCCGACGGCTTCAACCAGGTGGGGCAGGACTGGTCCCAGCCGCCCTGGCGCCCTGACCGGTTGGCCGAAGCGGCCTACGCGCCGTTCCGCGAGATGCTGCGGACTCAATTGCGGCACTGCGGTGGTCTCCGCATCGACCACATTCTGGGGCTTTTCCGCCTTTGGTGGATTCCCGATGGGCGTTCGCCGGCCGACGGTACGTACGTCCGATACGACCACCAGGCGATGCTCGACATTCTGGTCCTCGAGGCGCATAGGGCCGGGGCCGTGATCGTTGGCGAGGACTTGGGGACTGTCGAACCCTGGGTCGCCGAGTGCTTGGCCGAGCGGGGCATTCTCGGAACCGACGTGCTGTGGTTCGAACGCGACGGCGATGGGCTGCGGCCGCCTGAGAGATGGCGGACCGAGGCGTTGGCGGCGGTGACAGTCCACGACCTGCCACCAACCCTGGCTTACCTTCGGGGATCCCACGTGCGGCTGCGAGCCGAGCTGGGGCTGTTGGCCCGGCCGGAAAGCGAGGAACTCGCCGCTCATGAGCGGGAGATCGGGGAGTGGCGGGAGTTGTTGGCCGGCAGGGGCTTGGTCCGGCCCGACGCGAGCGACGAGGAGATGGTTGTCGCCCTGCACCGGCTGGCGGCCTGGTCGCCGGCGTTGATGTTGGCGGTCGCGCTTCCCGACCTGTGTGGTGACGTCCGGACGCAGAACCAACCGGGAACCGACGACGAATACCCGAACTGGCGACTACCACTCTGCGGGCCCGACGGCAAACCGGTCCTGCTGGACGATCTTCCGCAGCGACCGGAGCTGGCAGCGATCGTCGGCGCG
>JAUYKX010000306.1 GCA_030699055.1 Candidatus Nanopelagicales bacterium | reverse complement strand
CTCGAGGCATCGCTGAGCTTGCGCCGCGTACCTAGCGTGCTCGTGGCCATCAGTAGTCAACGCAGCGAGTGACAGCAGCGCCCGTGCCCGCAATGTCGAATCGTCCCCGGCCTCGCCGAGTGCGGTCGCCGCGTGCGCGAGGGCACGCTCGGTGGTGGAGGTCTGGTACGCCACCTCCGTCAGCAACAGGTTCACCTCGGCGCGCAAACGCCCTGGCGGGCACGACCGGTCGACATCTGCGAGCACCTCGCCGGCTTCGAGCGCCGAACCTGCAGCGTGCAGGAGCCGGGCCAAGCGCAGGCGACGCCGCCACACCGCGTCCAGATCCGCTGCTGCGGTTCGATCGAGCGCGAGGCGAGCGAGCTCGGCAGCTGCGACGGTGGCTCCTCGGGCCTCGGCCGAGATCGTGGCCTCGTCGAGGGCTGCACTGGTCAGCATGTCGGGCTCGGGGTTGGCCAACGCGAAGTGGCGGGCGCGTGCCTCGGGATCGATGCTCGCTGCGCCGAGCCGGCCGTGTACAGCCCGGATCGCCGGAGCCGACGCGGCCTGGACGACGGCTGCCGACAGCAGTGGGTGGTCGAACACGACCCGGCCTTCCTCGACCGCCACCAGGTGCGCTGCTTCGGCCTCCTCCACCCCCGATCGGAGCCCCAACTCCGTGAGCAATGCCAGCGTGGGCCGGCCGGCGCACGCCGCCGCGAGCAGCGCATCTCGACCCTGGTCGGACAACGCGAACAGGCGGTGTGCCACGAGCAACTGCAGGCCTTCGCTCAGCGGAAGCGTTTCACCAAAATCGCCGCCGTTGCCTGACGTGGTCGCCCGGGCCAATTCGAGAGCGAGGAACGGATTTCCCTGCGCTGCCTCGGTGATGCGCAGCAGCGTCGGACGCGACAGCGTGACGCCCTGTTGCGAGCGAACGACGTGGAACAGCGCCGCAGCGCTCATCCCGCGCAATGTGAGCGTGCGCTGCCACGCTGGCGCGTCCAAAGTGGCGGTGAGCCCGCGCGCGGCCATTCCGAGCCGCCGGCAGGTGAGGAGCCCGACCGAACGCCCGGTGAGGCGATGCAGCGCGAACGCGACGACGTCGCCCGACGCCTGATCGAGCCATTGCGTGTCGTCGATGGCAACGATCAACGGTGCGTCATCCGCCATCGCCGAGAGCAGGGTTGCGAGACCGGTACCGATCGAGCGCTCGTCGAGTGCCGACGCCGATGGAGCCTCACGCAACGTCGCGACCGCCAGTGCGTGCCGCTGTGGTGCCGGCAACTGGTCGAACTGGTCGACCTCGACGTCGCGGAGGAGGTCCGTGAGACCAGCGAAGCTGAGCGCCGACTCGGCGTCAGTGAGTCCGCACGCGAGCACTCGGCTCCCGGCGAGTCGAGCGGAGTCCGCCGCGAAGCGGAACATCGTGGACTTGCCGATGCCGGCTTCGCCTTCGATGTCGAGCACCGCCGAGCCGGCCACGGCCGCCGCGACAAACGTCACCGAGACCTGGCGCTCGACCTCGCGCCCAATCGGACCCGTCATCGTCTCACACTAGATTGCCCGGGTGCAGACGAGTATGGGGAATCCCCCGATTCGTCCGCCCGTTGGGCGCAGTACGTTGCAGGCATGTACTTCGTCGTCGAACGTTTCTGGCCGGGCTCCACCGAGAGTGCGGCGCTCGAGGCGATGGAACGGTTACGACAAGGCTGCGAGCGCCTGTCGGCCGGAGGTGTCGGCGTGCGATGGTTGGGCGGCACGTTCGTGCCATCGGATGAAGCGGTCTCGTGCCGCTTCGAAGGCACCGCTCAGGCCATTCGGGCCGTGCACGAGTTCGCTGGCGAGTCCTTCGACCGCATCCTGCCAATGATCGAACTGGACGCAGATTGACTGTTGGCCGGAAGAGTGGATGGTGATCCGGGGATGAGTGACTCGGGCCGAACTCGGGTGGTCGGGCTCGACGGCGCGGACGGGGATACTGGGCGGCGGTGTCAGGTGTCCCTGACCGGACACGTCGGAGATGGCCACGCAACCGACTCCGACGCGCGCTAGTGGTGCGTCCCGGATTTAGTGACCCACGTTGCAGTGCCGCGACCAGCGCCGACGACGCATCCAGCCGGGTTATCAATTCCCAGACAGACCGCTAGTGCGGCCGCGCGGAAATAGGTCGCGTATGCGTCAGACCATGAGCGGGTCGGCGGCGTAGGCCCAGCGAAACGGCTTGGCCTTGGCGTTGTGCGATGAACCGTTGTCCATCACTAGGTGGATGTCGAGATCGGGGGCCATCATCGCGTCGCCCCACGACCACGTAGTGGACGCCGTGCTGGTCCGAGGAGGGCGAACAGCTTCTTGGCTTGCAGCGGCGGGGCGTTGGGGTCACCCCCGTCGCAGCTCTGAGACCAGCTCGGTGTAGGCCTGGTTAGCGAGGAGCCGTTCCTCGAGGCTTCGCTCCATGGGGCGCGTTCGGTGGCTTGCCGCTGCCGGTCAGGCTCAGCCAATTGGAGGCGAAGCTCCAACCCGCAGGCTTGCGAAACAGGGTGGCCATATCGGGCATGGACCGTGCCTTCTCGTAGCGGGCGATGGCTGGTTGGGAGGTGCCGACCCGTTGGGCGAGCTGGGCTTGGGTGAGCCCGGCTCGATGTCTTGCTTCCCGGATCAGAGCCCAAACTGGCCACCTAGGACTCGGGGCAGAACCCAATTTCTGTACTGCTTCACCTGCCCACAATGATCGGCGCTCGCAAGTTCACGCTGCCGCAGAGAACTCACCGGCAGGCGCACCCGGTGGGGTTATGGTGCAAGTCCCCCCTCCGACACCACGCACAAGGCCCGTCCCCGCTCACGAAACCAGCCGGGTTGGGATCAAAGGCAGGCCCGCCAGCGCTGCCGGTGCTAACCGATTGCTAACGCGCCTGGGGGAAGAGGCGCTCCGCCACCCTCTGAGCGGCCTCCTCCTGCATGCTGGCGGTCAGATGGGATCGCAAACCTCCCTGAAACGCTGCAACGGTGACCCGAGTGTGGTTTACCGAACGGGCCTCCACTTTCCGAGGGCGGTCATGGTGCTCTTCGGCGAGGTCACAAGCGATCCACTATGGTCAATCGCAATCGCTATCGAGCCTGTTACTCAATCCTGAGCCCCTGTTATATGTGGGCGGTTCACTCGGGGATTCAACAGGGAGGAGCTTGAGACGAATGCAGCCGTCCCGTCTCGTGGTGCTTGCGGCCGGGGTTGGGTCACGCCTCGAGCCCAAGGTGGGTGCGAAACCTCTGGTGCGGGTCGGGGGTATGACACTCCTGGAACGGTCGATCGTCGGCGCACATGAGGCCGGATTCGACGAGGTGGTCGTCGTCACCGGCCACGAACACGAACGTGTTGCCCGGGAGGCTCTCGGCGTAAGCCGTCGCCGCGGGCTGCGGGTTGCCGTCGTCCACAACGCTCGCTATCGGGAGGGCAACGGGCTTTCAGTCCTCGCCGCGAAGGATGCGGTCGGCGATGCACCGTTCGCGTTGGTGATGGCCGATCACGTCTTCGGGTTGGCGTTGCTGCGCCGGCTCCGGGCCGTGTCGGTGCTACCGGGGGAGATCGTCGTCGCCGTGGACCGTTCGCTCGGACGGGCCACCGGTGTCGACCCGGCCGATGCAATGAAGATCCGGCTCACCGGCGAGCGCGTCAAGGCCATTGGCAAGACGCTGCCCGCTTACGACGCATTCGACACGGGTGCCTTCGTATGTACTGCGGCCGTGCTTGACACGGTCGAGGACGTTGCCGAGTCCGGCGACACTTCGTTTGCGGGTGCCGTGCAAGAGCTGGCCGGCCTCGGCAGGGCCCGGGCGCTGCCACTCGAAGACGACGAATGGTGGTTCGACGTCGACACCCCGACTGACTACCGCCGTGGCAGCCGCTACCTGTTCCGAAGCACCGGTAAGCCGCTCGACGGCGCCGTCGCCACCCGCCTCAACCGAGCGCTTTCACAGCGCTTCGTGACCCCGGCGCTGCTCAGGGTTTTCCCGTCGATCACCCCCAACCAGGTCACGGTTACCGCCTTCGCCGTCGCCCTCGGCGCCGCTGTGGCTCTGACCGCCCACGCCCCGCTGATAGCCGCGGTCCTCATTCTGGCGGCGAGTGTGCTCGACGGCAGCGACGGCGAGATCGCCCGCCTGGCACACCGCTCGTCGCGCTTCGGCTCGTTCTTCGACGCGGTCCTCGACCGGGCGGCGGACGGCCTGCTCTTCACCGGCGCGGCTATCTACCTCGCCACCTCGAGCGACCTCGCCGGCCTGCTTGGGTCGGTGCAGGTGCCGCTCGTGATCGCCGTCGCCGGCCTGGCGCTCGTCGGGCACTTGCTCGTCAGCTACACCACTGCCAAGGCAGCCATCGACCTCGGCCACACCTACCACGGCGTCCTCCTGGCGGGCGGCCGCGGGCGCGACCTGCGACTGCTGATCCAGACGCTCGGCGCC
>JAUYKX010000303.1 GCA_030699055.1 Candidatus Nanopelagicales bacterium | reverse complement strand
ACCCCGCTTGCCGACGAACTGGCCTCGCACCGGTTTTTCCGTGACCTGCCCGAACACCTGGTCAACCAGCTGGCGGCCTGGGCCGCACCCGTCGAGTTCACGGCGGAGGAAAAACTGATCACTACCGGCAAACCCGCGGATCGGATGCTGGCCCTCCAGTCCGGCCGGGTTGCCGTCGGCGTGCATGTCCCCCAGCTGGGTCTGTCGATCATCGAAACCCTGAATTCAGGGGACGTATTGGGGTGGTCCTGGCTACTCCCCCCGTATCGATGGACGTTCGACGCGATCGGGATCAAGGCCGGTCGCGCAATTCAAATCGAAGCCGCTCCGGTGCGCGAATTACTCACCGGGAATCCGGTGGAAGCGCTACCACTGGTCATGGCCATGGCCGGGGTGATGAACGAACGGTTGCATTCGGCCCGGGCGAGACTGCTGAACCTGTACGGGGGTGACGAATGAGGACCGAAGCGCAATCGGCGTCCGAGACCCGCGAACGCGCGGCGCTGGCGCCCAGACCCCATCGGGTGGTGCAGCGGGTCCGGGAAACCCGATCGTCGGTGACGCTGATCCTGGCACCCGTCGAGGCCGAGGAGGCGCTGCCACCGGGCCGGCCCGGGCAGTTCAACATGGTTTGGGCCCCGGGAGTCGGCGAGGTGCCGATATCGTTCAGCGCCATCGACGACTCGGGACTTCAGATCCACACGATTCGGGCCGTCGGTCCGGTGAGTCGCAAACTGTGTGCGGTTCGACCCGGCGACGTCGTTGGCCTGCGGGGGCCATTCGGCTCGACCTGGCCGGTTGACGCGGCCCGTGGCCGGGATCTGATCATCGTCGGTTGCGGGATCGGGTTGGCTCCGGTTCGACCCGTGATCCACTCCGTCCTGGCCGATCGGGACGCCTTCGGCGACGTGAGCCTGATCGTGGGCGCGCGAAAGGCGGACGACCTGCTGTTTCGGGAGGAACTCGACGGCTGGTGGCAGCGGCGGGAGATCCGGGTCCGCACCATCGTTGACCAGCCGAGCGATGACTGGCGGGGCAACATCGGCGTGGTGACCAAGGAACTCCAGCGAATCGACTTCGACCCCGATCGGACCCAAGTGATCGCCTGTGGTCCGGAAATCATGATGAAGTTCGTGGCCGAGCATCTGATCGACCGAGGACTCAACCCAGGGGATATCGCCGTCTCCATGGAGCGCAACATGCAGTGCGCGATCGGCCAGTGTGGTCATTGCCAACTCCGTGGCTACTTCATCTGCACCGACGGGCCGGTGTTCGCCTGGCCGCGGATCCAACCCCTGATGGAGGTGCGCGAACTGTGACCGAAAACCAGGACCAGCGCCCCCGGATCGCCGTGTGGAAGTTCACCTCCTGTGACGGCTGTCAGCTCAGCCTTCTCGGATGCGAGGACGAACTGCTGGCGGTGTCCGAGGCCGTGCGGTTCGCCTACTTCCTCGAGGCGACGAGTTCCACATCTCCGGGGCCCTATGACGTGTCCCTCGTCGAGGGCTCGATCAGCACCCCTGGAGAGTTGGAACGCATCCAGCGAATCCGCGACGAGTCGAAAGTTCTCGTCGCGTTGGGAGCTTGCGCCACCGGAGGCGGAATTCAGGCGCTGCGCAACTTCGCCGACGTCCGGGAGTTCACGTCCATCGTTTACGCCCGACCGGAGTACATCACCACGCTGGACACCTGCACACCTATTTCCGACCACGTCGAGGTGGACCTGGAACTTCGCGGATGTCCTGTCGACAAGGGTCAGCTGATTCAGGTGCTCTCGGACCTGCTCGCGGGCCGCGATGTGGCGCTTGATTCGGGCCCGGTCTGCCTTGAATGCAAGCGCCGGGGGAACTCCTGCGTGATGGTCAATCGGGCACTCCCCTGCCTGGGCCCGGTGACTCACGGCGGTTGCGGGGCGCTGTGCCCGTCATTCGACCGCGGCTGTTTCGGCTGCTTCGGGCCGGCCGACACGACCAACACCGCCGCTCTAACCGATCGTCTCGCCACTTTGGGTATGGACGAGATCGCCATCGAACGGATCTTCCACACATTCGCCGCGGACACGCCGGCATTCCGGGATGTGGGCCGGGGTACCGGTGCGGAATCGCTGGCCGGTACGGCTCAGAACCGGAAGGAGACCCCATGAGCCACCGAACCGGCGGCCGGATCTTCAACGTCAAAGCACTGACCCGGGTGGAGGGGGAAGGAGCGCTCCGAGTTCAAGTCGAGGGGAATCGCGTAGTTGACGCCCAGCTCAACATCTACGAGCCTCCGCGCTTCTTCGAGGCCTTCCTCCGGGGGCGCAGTTACCTCGAACCGCCCGACATCACGGCCCGGATCTGCGGCATCTGCCCGGTCGCCTACCAGATGACCGCGTGCCGGGCCATCGAAGACGTCTGCGGGGTCACAGTCCCCGAGTCGATCAACAGCTTGCGCCGACTGCTCTACTGCGGGGAGTGGATCGAAAGCCACGTGCTTCACATTTACATGCTTCATGCGCCCGACTTCCTCGGCGTGAACGGTGCCATCGAACTGGCGAGCACCCACCGCGACATCGTCGAACGCGGCCTGCGCATGAAGAAGGTCGGCAATCGCATCCTGGAGGTCATCGGGGGTCGGGCCATTCACCCGATCAACGTGCGGGTCGGCGGCTTCCACCGAGCACCGACCCGGGCCGAGCTGACCAGCCTGGTTCCAGACCTGGAGTGGGGGCGCCAGGCGGCAATCGAGACCATTCGGTTGGTCTCGGGCTTCGATTTCCCCGAGTACGAAGGCGAGTGGGACCTGGTCGCGATTTCCGATGGTGACCGCTACCCGATCATGGGTAACCGGATCTCATCGGTGAGCGGCCTGCTGGACATTTCCGTCGATCAATTCGGTGATCACTTATCCGAAGTTCACGTGCCCCATTCGACGGCGCTTCAAGGGCACTGGGAACACGGCGAGTATCTGGTGGGTCCGCTGGCCCGCTTCAGCCTCAATTACGACCTGTTGCCGGAAATAGCCCGGAACGCGGCCGAAGAGTGCGGGCTGGCCCGCGATTGCCGCAATCCGTTCCGGAGCATCATCGTGAGGTCAATCGAATCGCTGGTCGCCTACGACGAGGC
>JAUYKX010000302.1 GCA_030699055.1 Candidatus Nanopelagicales bacterium | reverse complement strand
GAACAAGTTGATCAACCCGTACAGCGTGTTGTCCTGAACTTGCGTGAGACATCGCTGAATGGCGGCTGAGTCAACTCCCGGCGTCGGCACCACCGCCCCCAAGCGGTAGATAGCCAGGATGAACAGGGCGAACAGGACCTTCTTCCGCAAATCCGGAGTACGAAAGATCGACGCAAACCCTGCCAACACGGTATGTCAGCTCTCGGTCGCGCTGCCGCCAGCCGCAGCCAGCTTGGTCCGAGCCGACTCCGAGAAGGCATCCACCGTGACATTGAGGGCAACCGAAACGGAACCGGTACCGAGCACCTTCACCGGCCGACGTGCTCGGACCGCCCCCTTGGCCACCAGATCGGCAACGCCGACCTCGCCACCATCGGGGAACAACCGCGCCAGGTCGTCCAGATTCACCACCTGGAACACCACTTTGTTCGGATTCCTGAATCCCTTGAGCTTGGGCAAACGCATATGCAACGGCATCTGGCCGCCTTCGAACGCGGCCGAAACCGTGTCCCGAGCCTTCGTGCCCTTGGTACCCCGACCGGCGGTCTTGCCCTTCGAGCCCTGGCCGCGACCCTTCCGGGTCTTCTCGGTCCGGGCGCCGGGAGCCGGACGCAGGTGATGAACCTTCAGCGTCATGATGAATCGACCTCCGATACCGAAACCAAATGTGTGACAGCGCGAATCATGCCACGAACTGTCGGATCATCCGGGCGAATGCTCTCGTCGCCGATGTGCCGCAGGCCCAGAGTGCGCAAAGTGTCCCGCTGCCGGCTCGTGCCGCCAATCGGCGATCGGGTCTGGACAACCCGCAGTTGCGTCATTTCGACCCCCTCCCGGCGGCGTAGGCCCGCAGCAGTGCCGCAGGGGCCACCTCGTCCAGTGGCAACCCTCGCCGAGCGGCAACCTCTTCCGGCCGCTCCAACATCTTCAGCGCCGTTACAGTGGCGTGAACGATATTGATCGCATTGTCTGACCCGAGTGACTTTGAAAGCACGTCGTGGATTCCGGCACATTCCAGAACGGCCCGGACGGGGCCGCCCGCGATGACTCCGGTACCGGGGGATGCCGGGCGCAGCAGAACCACACCGGCTGCTTTCTCCCCGGTCACCGGGTGCGGAATCGTGCCCTGCACCCGCGGAACCTTGAAGAAGTTCTTCTTAGCTTCTTCCACGCCCTTGGCGATCGCAGCCGGGACCTCCTTGGCCTTGCCGTAGCCCACGCCGACCGTCCCGTCGCCGTCGCCGACCACTACCAGCGCCGTGAAGCTGAAACGCCGTCCGCCCTTGACAACCTTGGCCACTCGATTGATCGCGACGACACGTTCCAAGAAGGGACTCTTGTCAGCGCCGCCACGGGAACCTTCCCGTCGCGAACTCCTCTGTCCTGCCATTTCCGATACCTCTTCTTCCTAGAAGGTCAATCCACCGTCGCGGGCCGCCTGAGCCACGGCCGCCACGCGCCCGTGATAGCGATTCCCGCCGCGATCGAAAACGACTTGTTCGATACCCGCCGCCTGGGCGCGCTCGGCAACCAGTCCGCCGACTTTGCCCGCTCGTTCGGTTTTGTCCCCCGAGCCGCGTACGCCGGCCTCCATCGTCGACGCTGCCGCGAGCGTTCGGCCGGCAGTGTCGTCGATCACCTGAACCTCGATATGCCGAGCAGAGCGGAAGACAACCAGGCGGGGACGGGTAGCCGTTCCCGACACCTTCTTCCGCACCCGCACATGGCGTCGCTTGCGGGTCGTAGCCCGCCGATCGCCCGACCCGATCTTCGGCACGATGCTCATCACTTACCAGCCTTCCCAGCCTTGCGCCGGATCACTTCGCCCTCATAACGCACGCCCTTGCCCTTGTACGGATCCGGCTTGCGCAGTTTGCGAATCTTCGCCGACACCTCGCCAACCAACTGCTTGTCAATCCCCTCGACGTGGAATTTGGTCGGGGTCTCGACAACAAACTTGATTCCATCCGGCGCGTCGACCTGAATCGGGTGGCTGTAGCCGAGCTGCAACTCCAACCCTCCGCCCTTGGCCGCAATGCGATAGCCGGTTCCCGAAACGACCAGGGTCTTGCGATACCCGCTGGTCACCCCAACCACCATGTTGTTGACCAGCGTGCGGGAAAGGCCGTGCAACGACCTGTTGCGCCGTTCGTCGTTCGGTCGGCTGACAACCAGGACGCCCTGCTCTTCCTGACTTACCCTGATCGGCTCCGGAACAGCGAGGTCCAAGGTGCCTTTCGGCCCGGTCACCGTTATCCCCTGCCCGGCCAGTTCCACTTTGACTCCCGTTGGAACCGGGATCGGCAGTCTCCCAATGCGCGACATGTCTTGCGCCCCTTACCAGACGTAGGCGAGGACTTCCCCGCCTACACCTTGTTTGGCAGCCTGCCGATCGGTCAGCAGTCCGGACGAGGTCGAGATGATCGCGATTCCGAGTCCACCCAGCACTCGCGGCATGGCGGTGCTCTTGGCGTAAACCCGCAGACCCGGCTTGCTGACTCGCCGAATTCCGGCGATCGACCGTTCGCGCTGCGGACCGTACTTCAAATCGACTATGAGCGTCCTACCCACGGGCGCGTCCTCCACCCGAGAACCGCGGACGTAGCCCTGCTGCGCCAGAATTTGGGCAACGCCTTCCTTCAGCTTGGAATACGGCATCTCCACGGAGTCGTGGTAAGCCGAGCTCGCATTGCGCACACGAGTAAGCATGTCCGCAATCGGATCTGTCATCGTCATGGCCATTCGGCCCTTCTCACCGTGGTTTCCCGCAGCCCTTGTGGACCTGCGGGACCTACGATGTCGTGTTTTGAGTCGTGTCCTGAGTCGTCGTGTTGGTCTGGTCGGTCGGGTTTGGTCTGGAGTTTCTGAGCTGCTGCCTGGCTACCAGGAGCTCTTGGTTACGCCGGGCAGTTCGCCCCGATGCGCCATCTCACGCAAGCAGATGCGACACAGGCCGAACTTCCGATACACCGAATGAGGCCGCCCACAACGGGTGCACCGAGTGTACCCACGCACCTTGAACTTGGGTTTGCGGTTGGCTTTGTTGATCAGAGCGGTCTTGGCCATCTCACTTCTCCTTGAACGGGAAGCCGAGGGCTCGGAGCAACGCTCGGCCCTGTTCGTCATTTTCGGCGGTTGTCACGACGGTCACATCCATACCCCGAGTGCGGTCGATCTTGTCCTGATTTACCTCGGGAAACATCACCTGTTCGGAAAGACCAAAGGTGTAGTTACCGTGACCGTCGAACTGCCGCGGAGACAGCCCACGAAAGTCCCGGATCCGGGGCAGCGCCACCGACAGCAGTCGATCGAGGAACTCCCACATCCGGTCTCCCCGCAGGGTGGAGTGGGCTCCGATCGGCTGGCCCTCGCGCAACTTGAACTGGGCGACGGACTTGCGAGCGCGGGTAACAGCCGGCCGCTGACCTGTGATGGTCGCCAGGTCGCGAACCGCCCCTTCGATCAATTTCGAGTCGCGCGCGGCCTCTCCGACCCCCATGTTCACGACAATCTTCGTCAGACCGGGCACC
>JAUYKX010000297.1 GCA_030699055.1 Candidatus Nanopelagicales bacterium | reverse complement strand
GCGCGTGATGGCGACAGCGAGGGGCTCCGGAAGCTCGCATCCCAGATGGTCGCCGGGCGTTCGAGCGAGCCGCTGAGTGACGCGGAACAGAAGATGCTGGATGCCGCCGCGGTGAAGATGTTGGCCGCGGCTCGGCTGATCGACAGCGGACGCGAGTCGATCGACCAGTTCAAGGCCATGGCCAGGGCTCGCTGATGGGCCTCCACTTCCGCCTCAACGACGCCGGCACATCGGTCTCCAAGGGCGTCGTCGCCCATGCGGCCGCGCTCAACCTCACCGACTGGACGATCGAGGCATGCCTGCGCGTCGAGACCCAGCCGGCCAGCGGGCAGGTGCAGGACATCCTCAACAAGGGCGACGGCGCCGGCAACGATGACGGCCCCTACTATCTCGCCTACGAGAACAGCGGCGGCACGCTCCGCATCCGAGCCGGCTACTGGGACGGAGCCGCCAATCAGATTGCCGTTCGCAACGTCACGCTGACGCCAGGCGTCTGGTACTCAGTCGCGGCCGCGCACGACGACACGGCCGGGACGATCGACATCTACCTCGCGCTCCGTCAGGGCGTGGCCGACGACGCGCGGATCTCCGGCTACGGGGCCGCGACGCAGACGACGGGCCTCACCGGCTCGCCCGCAGGCAACACGGGCGATGTGATCTTCGGTGCCGGGTTCGTCAGCCAGGGCGGCGGCTTCTCGCTGTCGGAGCTACGGCTTTGGAGCACCGTCCGCACGTCGAGCCAGCTCGATGCCGCGGTGGCGACGCGACTCCGCGGGAACGAGTCGGGGCTGGTCGCGTACTGGCCGATGGACGATGGGCCGAGCGGCATCAGCGCGGCGATCGTCTACGACCGGGGCGGCGACTCGACGGCCAGCTACGACGCGACGCTGTTCAATCGACCAGACTGGACCGACGATCCGATCGACCTCTTCTACCCCGTCGGCGACTTCTACGGCGCGCAGTCCGGCCTGTTCTGTTATCCGAGTTGGACGCTCAGCAGGGGCGTCGCCATCACGGCCTCGTGCGCATCGGCGGCCGGTTACCCGTTGACGAATCTGCGCAACGGCAAGCAGGCGTTGCAGTGGCGCAACGACGGGACGCTCAGCTACAACATCGTCTTCGACTTCGGCCGCCCGCGATCGATCGGGATGTTCTCGGCGGAGAACTGGCGCGGCACGAGCGCCAGTGAGATCACGGTACAGCTCCACAGCGCCGACTCGTGGGGGGCGCCGGCCGTGAGCGAGACGGTGCTGTTCAGCAAGAAGAAGTTGCGCCACGTCTTCACGCGCCCGGGCGAGTACCGATACGCCCGTCTCCTGGTGGTCGATGCGGGAGCGGATAGCTCCATCCACGGGATGGGCTGCGCGCACTGGTGGCACGTCACGGAGCTGCAGCGCCAGCCTCAGATGGAGGGCGAGACCTACCCCATCAGCGACCCGTCCGAGGCGCAGCTGCTGCCCCACTACGGCCGGGTCAGTCGCACGCTCGCCACCTCCGCCGATGGGCGGTTCAGCCTACCCGACCAGCGCAAGGGGTTGGCGCTCCACCTGCGGCGCCTGCTCCGCGAGGGTGGAGGCATGCAGCCATGCTACCTCGTCTCCGACCTGGCGCGGCGCCTCTACGTGGGCGATGTCTACGGGTTCCTGCGCGAGCTGCCGCGCGAGCGCCTGGCTGATATGGCCTGGACCCATACGGCCATTGAGGGGATCGGGATCGTTGGGGACCGCTCATGAGGATCGCGCCGCTCGCGTGGAACTTCGTCGGCGACCAGGGGACCATCACCAGCTCGGCGCTCCTCTTCTCCCGCGGCAAGCCGGCGGCGAACTGCCACGACACCGACATGGGCAAGGTGGCGGAGTGGCGGGGAGCCATCCACGTCACGGCCGGCACGAACGACAAGAGCGACTTCACCGACTCGGTGGCCGGTGCTCTCGTGGCCACACTCAACGCCGGCACCTACAACAGCGTCGTCCAGTATTGCGTCGAGCTGGCCCGCGCGCACAACACCGCATCCGGCCTGACCGCCTACTCGTTCTGGCACGAGCAGCATCCGACCTCGAGCACGAACCGGATCCGTGCCGCGCGTGCGGGCGGGACGGTCAGCTTCCAGATCGCAACGGGAGCGAACGCGGCCGACAACGCACTGCGGATCAGCGGCGGCTACCGCGACGCCGACAGGTCAGCGGCGGCCGCGCACGTGGGCGACTTCGCCGTCGTGGGCGACTACCAGGACATCGCGCTCGACTTCGGCGCCACCCGCTACGCGGCCGATGCGTCGTTCCTCTACCGGCCCGACTTCAGCACGGCCGCGGCCGTGACGATCCGGGGCGGCACAGCCGCGACGACGGGCGACTTCGAGGCCATCGCGGCCGAGCACGCCGACGACACGCTGCTCTACATCCCCTATGTGGCCAGCACCTACTACCGGTATATCAGCCTGCGGGTGCTCGACCCCCAGCGCGAGGACCGGCAGCGCGCCAGCCTCGCGTACTGGTACCACGGGCCCACCTTCGACACGGTGCGCTCTGGCGAGGTGGACGTCGACGACTGGGAGTGGCAGAGCCTCAACCTCGAGCACGTCCAGCGCTGCCGCGTCACGGGCGGGATCAGCGGGCAGCCGCACTGGAGCGAGGTCGCGCCCGGGCTTCAGTTCAGCCTCGGCTTCCTCGGCCAGCCTGGCCTGAGCCCCAACTACGCGGCGGGCGTCAACCACCTGCTGCGCAGCCTCGGCGTCGAGGCGCTGGCGTTCGTCGTGCTCGACCCCGACGATGAGCCGCACCGCTCGACCTTCCTCTGTCGGGTGCTGTCGGCTCCGGCGCCCGAGCGGATCGCCACTCAATCGCGTCTCGGCCGAGAGTCGCTCTCACTCGTGTTCGAGGTTGTGGAGACCTGATGGCCGCCACCCAGCCCATCATCGTCACCACCAGCACGACGATACGCCTCGATCAGGTGTTCGTCGCCCAGAAGGACGACTACATCGTCATCGCGGCCGAGGTGCAGGTTGAGGCCCAGTGGGATCTGGCCACCGACACGGGCTTCACGGCCATCATCTGGACGACGGGCTTGCGGGTGCCGGACCAGCACCAGCTCGGCACC
>JAUYKX010000295.1 GCA_030699055.1 Candidatus Nanopelagicales bacterium | reverse complement strand
CTTGTTCGAGAAGGCCATCGCGGTCCGGACGGGAAACGTACTCGATCCGTAAAGTCATCCACGAAAACTGGTCGTCGTCGAAGGGCGCATCCTCCCCGGCGGCCTGGTGAACCACCATGAGATCGATGCTCGGCCTGGTAGCGAGCTCGCGAAGACAGGCGTTGAGGTAGCCGCTCAAGCGGGTCCAGAGAACGGCGACTCTCATGTTCTTACCAGGTCCGAGCGGACCACGTAGCCGTGGGGTTCGCGCTCGATCCGGCTTCCCGCCTCAGATCGTGACCTCAGCCTGCGGAGCCCGTAACCGGGCGAGCGCAGGAGCTTGGCGCCTCGCGCCCCGAGCCCAAGAACGGGGTCGGTGAGGCTCGGTCCGCGGCCCATCGCTCGTGCCACGAAGCGCCGTCGGTCTTCGCGGTATCGGGCCTCAAGGCGGCCGGACCCCGAGATCCCCTCCGCGTGAACCCGGAACGCCGCCCAATCCGTGCGCACATGGCGGAACCGTGCGCCGACCCGCGCCAGATCCACCAGCATCTCACCGTCCCAGCAGGTCTCGTTGAGTATGTTGAAGCCGTCTGTTCGGTCGAATGCGGCGCGCCGGAGAAACGTGGACTGCTGCAGGACGTTCACGCCCCCGAAAAGATACCGACGCAGCCCCCACGGCGTTGATTCGAAGTGCCGCAAAACCCGGTCTTCGGCATCGATGATCCAACCATTCCCATAGACAACGTCGGCCCAAGGCTCCCGGCGGAAGAGATCGTCGACCGCGCTAAAGGCACCCTCGAGGTACGCGTCATCCGCGTTCAGGTAGCCGATCACGCCGCCGCTCGTGCACCGAATACCCTTGTTGAGGCCGTCCGCGGGTCCGCGGTCAGGCTCGAGCACGAGTCTCACGCGAGGGTCTCGCAGAGTCGCCAGGTACTCACGACTTCCGTCGGTCGAGCCGGCGTCCACGATGACGTACTCGACGTCCACCCCACGCTGCGAAAGCACCGAGTCCACCGCGGTCGGCAGGAACCGGCCTTGGTTCATCGAAATCGTGACGATCGAGATCATTTCGGACGAACACCCGCTCGGCCGACGGCCGCCACGTTGACCTGAGAAACGGTCCTCCGGCTGACCAGGGCTCGAGCCGGAGACCGACCCAACTTGTTGGGAGCGTAAAGGACGTGGGCCTTGCCCACCACGACGCGCAGGCCCAAAAGGCAGAGGGCAATGCCATACGTTGCGACGATCCGTTGACTGGACCCGTATGGGGAGAAGGCGATGCTCCACAGCAACAGCATGGTGGAGAACACGAGGAGCGGCGCCAACTCCACGCCAAACGCGTACAACCTCGTCAGTAGGCGGACAGCGATTCCGAGTATGCCAAGCCAGAAAACGCCGCCCAGAAGGCCAGCCCAAACCCACGACCCCATCAAGTACGAATGGGCCGGGATCAAACCCAGGTCGGAGTACCCGAACCCGACCTCGTAGCCGAGAGAACTCCGCCGGTCTGCCAGTACGTCGACATAGGTGAAGTCCTTGGCCCACGATCCGTGGCCGAGGATCGGAGAGTCGACGATCGCCTGCGTGGACGCCAGCAACTCCGATCGACCGCCCACCAGAACCCCGAGAGGGCCGGACTGCATCTCGTACTTAGCCTGCGCGTCGGATCCCAGCCAGCCCTGGGACGCGGCGGCCTCATAGAGTTGCAGCACGCCTAAGACTGCTACAGCGAGGAACGCCAATGCCATGCCCGGTCGTGCCGCGAAGCGTCTGAAGGCGGTCGGCCGCCGGACGGCGGCGGACAGGATGAGGTAGCCGGCAGTAAGGAAGCTCACGCCGCCGAGGCTCCGAAATCCGAGGATCAGGTTCAAAGCACCGAAGATCCCCAGAGCACCGATCGTAAACAGTCGCAGTCGTGCGCCCACCCGGCCAGACAGTCCGGCAGCCACTGCGAATCCGACCGGCAACGCGAGCGCCCACTTCCACGGGTCATCTGCGGCGTAGGGGTGGGGGAAGAACAAATAGCCGAGCACGCCCCCGGCCGCCAATCCTAGGGCAAAGAGGCGGGCGCGCTTGGGTGTAGCCGCGAGAACCAAGATTGCCATGAGGTTCGTCAGGGTGAAGACGATCGATGCCCAGCCACGTGCGAAATCCTCGAAAGCACTACCCGCCATCAAGTCGGTGGCGACTTGTGAGAGCAGCCAGCCCGCCCATAGCACGACGAGCCAACGTGGCAGAGACAGCCGGTCTGGCGCCCGTCGGAGCCAGGGGAGCATCGCAAGCATCAGGAGCTCGCTGAGAATGAGTCGCCCAACGACCACGAATTCGATGAACGACAGAGCAGGCACAGCAAAGGAGCACAAGTTCAGGACGCGGGACTGCACCATCCAGGAACGTTCGGTCGCACTAACGCGCTGTGACCGCCGACCCATCGGCAAGCCCTTCGCCAGCGAAGTCATTGTCGACACCAGCCATGCGGACCGTGCCCGAGTAGTTGAGCGCGGAACCTATCGAACCCCTCCGCGGAATGCTCCACACGCCCCAACGGCCAAGATACTCCGAGGGCGCCCCGATCGCTGAAGAAGTCACGCATGGAAGTCGAAACGAGAAGCGTTCGGATCGTTACGTATATGTCCTAGAGGGGTCATTGGGTCCTCTTCGCTCTTGCCGGCACACCTGCCACTTCAACACCCGCCGCTACGTCTCGCGTGACCACCGCCCCCGCGCCGACGATGCTCCCAGCGCCCACAGTCACCCCGGGAAGAATGATCGCACCGGATCCAATCCAAACGTTGTTCATGATCACCGCAGGATGTTCCGGACCGTGGATGACCACTGAAGGGTAAATAGCGGTCGCCTCTCCGAGGCTGGCAAGTCGCGCCTTCCACCACGCATAGCGCAGCGCCGCGGATAAACCTGGACTCAGGTGGGTCAGTCGGCCCGCGGCTGCCGCCGCCCGGAAGCCCGGGACCAGAACCGCAATCAGGATCTGTCGAACTGCCCTCTTCATAGCCGCGCTTCCCGCAAGTCCAACCGGTGCCACAACTCTTTGCGCATCGGATGGAACCAGGCGGCGAGCCCGAGCGCCAGCGGTGGCCCAACAAGCCACACCGCGAACCGTGCTGGCTCACTCGCAGCCGTCCGCACCGGATCCAGCCAGCCGGCGACCGAAACCACCGCACAGACTGCGGCGAGCCAGAGGTGCTCCCTGGCAGCCCATCCAGTCCAGCCGATACGGTTCCGGGCCTGGAAGAGGCCGATCAAGAGCCAGCTCCCAGTCGCCAGGGCGATGACGTACGCCCATGCCACCCCATGAGCCCCGAACCAACGCCCAAGCATCAAGCCGAGGGCAACGTTCATCACCCCCATCACTACATGAGACAGGGTGTTCCAACCCACGTCGCCCTTGCCGAGGTGCATGAAATACGCCGGCGCCGCGAAGGTGTTGAGAGCCCAGCCGATGGTGCTGACGTGAAGGAGGAAGACGAACTCGGAGCGATACTCCCCCACGAGCAGCCATGAGGCCCACCCTGCCCACGCCAGCAGGAGGGAGTAGACCGGCAAGGTTACGAAGATCAGGATGCGGAGATTGTCGCGGTAGAGGG
>JAUYKX010000260.1 GCA_030699055.1 Candidatus Nanopelagicales bacterium | reverse complement strand
GGCGCCTGATTGAACTGGTGTCGCGCAGCGCGCCGAGGGCGTCTCGCGGTGGCGGCTCGGTCCGGAACCCGGCCCTGGACCAGGCCGCCCGCTCGGCCCTGTTGGCGCTGGCCAGCGATTGGGCTTTCATGGTGACCAAGAACTCGGCCGCCGGATACGCCCGGGACCGCCACGCCCGACACCATCGCGACTTCGACCTGATCGCCACGGCGCTGTCCGCCGGTGACGAGGCGGGCCGCCGTCAGGCAATGGCGATCGCGGAGCAGATCCGGTCGGTGGACGGGCCGTTCGGATTCCTCGATGCCCGGGGCCTGAGCCAAGATAATTCGCTCGCTCACAATGTCGCTGCCACCACCGGCTGAGGTCGTCCCATGCGCATATTCCACGTCTCCTGGGAGTACCCGCCGGTGATCTACGGCGGACTCGGACGTCATGTTCTGGCGCTCAGTCGAGCCCAGGCGGCGGCAGGCCACGACGTCACCGTCGTGACCCAACGACCCACCGGAACCGCCACCGTGGAGGATCACGACGGCGTTCGAGTGGTGCGAACTTCCGCTCCCACCCCACCGGTCCGACGCGACCTCCCGGGCCTGATGGCCTGGACGGCCGACTTGGACCGACAACTCGTGGCGACCCTGCAACGTCTTGAATCCGAGCCGCCACCCCAGGTGGTGCATGCGCACGATTGGGTGGTTGAGCACGCGGCGACGAAGGCCCGACAACTTTGGTCGGCACCACTAGTGACCACCATTCACGCCACGGAGGCGGGTCGGCACTCCGGGTGGGTGTCGGGTGAGCCGTCCGAGACGATCTACGCGTCCGAGTGGCGGCTCGCCCGGATCTCATCGACGGTGATCACCTGTTCGGAAGCGATGAACCGGGAGGTGCGCACGCTGTACCAACTGCCTGCCGATCGCGTGGTCACCATTCCCAACGGCATTGATCTGACCGAATGGCAGTCGTCCCCGCCCGACCGCGAGCAGCCAGTGGACGAGGATCCACTGATCGTTTTTGTCGGTCGTCTCGAGTGGGAAAAGGGCATCCACGTCCTCATCGATGCGGCGCAGAGGATTGCCCCAACCGTCGCGGCCCGCTTCATCATCGCCGGTACCGGAACCCAGTCCGACCGATTGCATGCGCAAGCCGCGAACCACCCGGCTATCGAGTTCGCCGGTCCGGTGGCCGATGCCGATGTGCGCCAGCTCTACTCGCGGGCGACCGTCGTCGTGGTCCCGAGTCTGTACGAGCCGTTCGGCATCGTCGCCCTGGAGGCGGCGGCCGCCGGCGCGCCGTTGATCGTCTCCGATGTCGGGGGCCTGGCCGAGATCGTCGACGACGGGAGAACGGGACTGGTGGTTCCGGCCAACGATCCGCAGTCCCTGGCCACGGCGATCCGATCCGTCATCGCCGACCCGGTGGCCGCCCGCCGTCGAGCTGCCACCCTGAGCTCCGAATTACCGGACCGCTTCACCTGGTCGCGCATCGCTGAGCGCACTGTCGCCAGCTACGAACTCGCCCTTCGGATGAAGGCCCCGCCCGGCGATCGCGACGGAAAATCTGCGCCACCCAAACCACGCGGCCAACTGCTTCCCTGACCGCAATTCGCCTTACACTGCGACTTGTAGTACATATTGTATACAGCCTGTACACTCACTAGATGACCACCACAGATGTTTGGCAAGCCCGACTTGGGGCGGACTCAGAACGCTTCGACGCGGCGCGAAAGGCATTGGGCCTGTCTCGGTCGGAGGCTATCCGCCGGGCGCTGGTCTATTTGGAGCATGCAGCTCGCCAGGAAATGCTAGCCAGAGACTACGACGCCTTCTATGGGCCGCCGAGCTCTGAGACTCCGGTCGAGAACAGCATCGTCGCCAAATGAAGCGCGGCGACATCTGGGATGTCGACTTCCCCGGTGCCGGGCGTCACCCAGGACTGATCCTCACCAATGACGTCCTATTGGCGCGTCTTGGCAGCTTCACCGTGGCTCTTGTCACGCACACCGAGGGACCAGCTTCTACCCACGTCCCCATTGGTCCTGCCGAAGGATGCGAAGAGAGTTTCGTGAACCTCACCGATATTCATACGGTGCGCGCCCGCCACTTCAAACGGAAGCGGGGCGAGGTCGACTGGCACAAAGGACGACATATCAACCAATCCCTGATCCGGACTCTTGACCTTGATCAGCCGTGATTCTTGCGGGGCATGGCCGAGCACGGCGATGGCGATGTTCCCGCACTCACCGGTCGATGACGGCGCGCACGGCACTCGCGTTGATCAATCATGTGCTCGACGAGGTGCTGTTGGAGCAGGAGGGCGACTTCGATTCCGATTCCCGCTTCCGCGTTAAGTTGCTCTTCCGGGCAGTGGCGGGCAAGACTCATCTGATCCATCCCGAAGACCTGAGCGCCGGTTGGAACCCGGTCACCAACTCGGGATGGAACTGCGACCGCAAGCCACACGCCGGTTCAGGTCGGTAGCCTGTGGCGGTGACTCCCAGCCTCGACCAGTTGCGCGAGCATCGAGCCGAGATCTCGATGGTGTTGAAGCGTCATCATGCGGTACGGGCGCGCGTGTTCGGTTCAGTGGCGCGGGGCGAGGCAGGCCCCGAATCCGATGTTGATCTGCTGGTGCGATTCGAGACGGGCAGTTCCCTGTTCGACCTGATGGATTTGCAGGACGAACTGCAAGAGATGTTGGGCGTGTCGGTGGACGTGGTCTCCGAAGGCGGGCTGAAGGACCGCGACGATTTGATCCGACGCGAGGCGGTGGACCTGTGAGCCGTACCGACCGAGAGCGACTTGAGGACATTCTGGAGGCCACGACGCAGATCCTGGCCCTGACTGACCGCGGCCGTTCAGCTTTCGATACCGACCTGGCGATACAGCCAGCGTTGGAGCGGCTCCTGGAAATCATTGGCGAGTCGGCCACACGGCTTTCGGGTGAAGTGATGGAGGCACTCCCCGACGTGGACTGGTCTCGGATCAGGCGCCTGCGAATTGTGTTGGCCCATCACTACCACCGGGTGGACCCCGAACAAGTTTGGACGATTGCCACGTCGGCAGTTCCGTCCCTACTGACGCAAGTCCAAAAGCGCCTGTCCGAGGAATCTGGCTAGGGCCGGTCGACAAGTTGATGGTTTTGTCGTCGTATCAGCAGTCCGATCTGGCTGAGGATGAGGAATCCGGTGTGGGCTTGAACGGTAGTTTCCCATGGCCGGACGAGTCGGCAGTTGTGACTTCGACCGCGAGTAGCGGGCCGGTGGTGTCGGCCTTCTTCGTGCCGTCGAAGCCGCGCGGGCCGGGTCATCGCCATTGACGGCAGCGGCGAGGCCAAAGTTGTCGCGGCGGGTTTGCGGTGGCTCAGCGAGGTCTCAGCACAAGTGTTCGAGGAAGCCACCACCGATCTGGGCAAGGCCCTCGCCGCATTCTCGGATTCCTGGAGGTGGAAGCGGAGGCTGGGCCTGCTGCGAGTCCTGAGCGGAACCCGGTCAGGACTCGTGGAAGTTAACCGACCCAGGTATCGACGGCGTCAAGGCGCGAGCACGTCCACGGCGCAACGCACGCCAGGTGCGCGACCCAGGCGGCCATCCGCAGTCAGCAGCGGCACCCCGAGAACCTCAGCCAGTGCTACATATGCCGCGTCGTAAACCGTTGCGTTGTCTCGAAGCTCCCAGCACCTGGCGAGCAACGGCAGGTGCTGGGCCACGGTGATCGGGAGATCAGCCAGATCTGCCATGGCTTCCAGCGCCCGCTTCGGCGTCAGGTCGCCAGTGGCAAGCTGCCGTCGCCATACCGAGAGAACTTCAAGGTAGATCAGTTCCGGCGCCGCCAAAGTCCGCCCGGCGAGCCGCCGTCGCGCGAATTGACCGTCAGCCCCGTCGTCGCCCAAAGCAGTCGCCAGGACACTCGCATCAACGACCAGCACGCTCGCCCGCCAGGATCTCGACGCTGACGGCCGCTGGCACCGAGCCGCCGCTACGTCCCGATGCTCGCGATAGCACTTCGTCCACAGTCGGGCGGGAAGCCTGCTCAATCAGCAGTGAAAGTAAGTACTCCTGCATCGACTGATGGTGTTCCGCGGCCCGCGCGCGCAGGACCGCGTGCGTAGCCGATGGCACGTCTTTGACCTGGATGTTGGGCATGGCTCCATTATGGAGCCATGCCCAACATCCATCAAGTTCCGGCGCACACCCAAACCAAGAACGGTTACCGCCGGGCGACGGCCGCGGCGTCGGTTACGTCGACCTGTGCGGGCTCCAGCTCAACCGGCGCACCTGCCGCCAACGCAGTCTTTCGGGCGATATCGGCCAGGTCACGGCGACGCTGGGCGTCAGCCTCGTAAACCAAGCGGCGATCCTTGATCACCCGCGCAGGCACCCCGGCGATCACCGACTCCGGCGGGAACTCACCTTTGGCCACGGAGTTCGCGGCCAACACCGAACCATGACCGATGACGGTTCCCCTCAGGACGGTCGCCTTCACCCCGATCCAACAGTCGGGACCGATCCGTACCGGGGCCTTGACGATCCCCTGGTCTTTGATCGGCAAATGGATATCCGAATGGACGTGGTCGAAGTCCCCGATGTATATCCAGTCGGAAATGAGTCCACGCTCGCCGATCTCGATATCCAGGTAAGCGTTCACCGTCGTGTACTGACCAATTACCGTCTTGTCCCCGATCCGCAGTGTGCCCTCGTGAGCCCGAAGCTTGACGCACTCGCCCAGATGAACCCAGCGCCCGACGATGATCCGCCCATAGCCGGGCCGAGCTTCGATACGGACACCCTTGCTGAGGAACACAAGACCGGTCAGCACGACATGCGGATTGCGCAACCGGAACCAGAGCAGCCGCCAGTACCTCACCAGGTAGAACCACGACCACGCCCGGTTGCGCAGAATCCAGCGCAGCGAAGCGATGGTGACGAAACGGGCCTGGCGCGGATCCCGCGATGACCTGGACACCCTGGCGCCTACGGCTTCACACCGGTCAGGCACACGTTGTAGAAAAGCCCGTCGGGCACAACCCGAGCGAGAACCCGCTCGTCGACGGCCGACAGACCTCGCCATCCGTTGTAGGCGAACACCGCCCAGTTCCAGCCAAGTGATCCGGGCCGAACCGCCGATTCGAAGGTCCGCACCGGCCAGCCGAACCAGGAGGCAGTCAGTTCCTCGGTCACCGTTTCGACATCGACCGCCCCACAACGAACGGCCAGTTTGCGCAACTGCGCTGGCTCGAACGTGTGAATGTCCACGACCGCCTCCAGCGCGGCCATACGTGACGACTCCGTCAAGTCGATCTTCGGTCGACCGAATCGCCGTCGAATCAACGGCAGGTTCGTCAGCCGGGATGCCGCCCACCAAGTCGCCCACGACAGCCTGCGCGCCACATAGTCACCCTTGCTGGTCGGCTCACCGCAGAACACCAATCGCCCGCCTGGCCTGAGCACCCGCAGCGCCTCCCGAATTGCCAACTCGACGTCGGGAATGTGGTGAAGCACCGCGTGTCCGATGACCAGATCGAACTGGGCATCGTCATACGGCAGCCTTTCCGCATCGGCTACCTTCCCCGAGATTTCGAACCCGAGTCCCCGTGCGTTCCGCTGAGCCACCTCGACCATTCCGGGCGAGATATCGGTCACTGCCCCTTCTTCGATCACCCCGGCCTGCCGCAGGTTCAGCAGGAAGAACCCGGTCCCGCACCCGATCTCCAGCGCCCGGCGATAAGGCCAACCCGATTCCCCGGCGACGTGAGCAAAGCGGTCCCGCGCGTACTTGATGCAGCGCTCGTCATAGGAAATCGACCACTTGGCGTCGTACCCGGCGGCCTCCCAGTCGTGGTACAAGACGTTGGCCAGCCTTTGATCCGTCAAGGCCTGCTCCAGGACGTCCACCGAGGAGTTCGGTAGCACGGAGCCCGCTCGGGCGGAATCGGTCACATCAACAATCGGCACTTCAACATCCCTCGAATTCGGCGTGGCCCGGACCGTGCTCGACGAACGAGCGCATTCCGTCATTTTGATCCCTGGTTGCGAACAAGCCTGCGAACTGAGCCCGCTCTATGTCAAGCCCTGTGGCCAAGTCAGTTTCGATTCCCCGGTCGATAGCGGTCTTTGCCGCCCGCAGCGCCCAGGGCGGACCAGCGGCCAGCCTCCGGGCCAGCGCCACCGCCTCCTCGTAGACCTCGTCCGGAGGGACCACCTGATTCACCAGGCCCATCGCCAGGGCTTCATCGGCTTTCACAAACCGCCCCGTGTAGATCAAGTCCTTGGCCCGACCGACCCCAACCAGCCTGCTCAGCCGCTGGGTCCCGCCAGCCCCGGGAATGATCCCCAACAGGATTTCCGGCTGGCCCAACTTGGCGTTGTCCCCGGCGATTCGCAGATCGGCACAGAGAGCCAGTTCCAGTCCGCCGCCGAGCGCGTACCCGGTGATCGCGGCGATCGTCGGCTTTGGAATCTCGGCCACGGCGGAGAAGGATCGGGTCAAGGCGGCCGACTTTTCCACTGCCGTCAGATGATCCCACTCGACCATTTCCTTGACATCGGCCCCGGCCGCGAACACTTTCGGACCGCCGTAAATCACGACTGCCCGCACATCGCGACGATCGCCGACCTCTGCCGCCGCCCGGCGCAGACCACGCTGGGCAACCGAATCCAAGGCATTCATCGGCGGTCGATCGATCCGGATCGTCGCCACCCCTTCGGACACCTGCACCGAAACCCGATCTGTGTTCTCATCCACCCCCGAGAGGCTAACGCCCGACTGCCGCGAGCCGGGCATCCGGGCGGGTGCCGGTGGCACACTGGGGCCGTTCCGTACCGCCGGTTCCGTACCGCCCGTTTCATGAACCGGTTTCATGAACCAGTTTCAGCCCGAGCACCGCCACATACCAGGAGGCCCCGCATGGCCGATGCGCCCGGACCCGCGAAAGCCGCTCATCCGGGCACCTGGGATCCCCTGGGCGTCACCCCCACCGATGGCGGGGCCAATGTCGCGCTATGGGCCGCCGGCGCGGAGGCCGTGGAGTTCTGCCACATCCGCGACGACGGTTCGGAGCGACGAGTCGAGCTCGACGAGCGGACCTTCCACGTGTATCACGGTTTCGTCTCCGGGGTCCGACCAGGCGACCGGTACGGCTTCCGGGTTCACGGCCCTTGGGACCCCGAGCAGGGTCTTCGTTTCAATGGCAATAAATTGCTGCTCGACCCCTACGCGCGGGCGATCGACGGGGAGTTTCGACTCGACCCGGCGGTATTCGGGCATGTGGGCATGGACGACCTGACGCGCAGCGAACTGGACTCGGCCCCGTTTGTTCCCAAGTCGGTCGTGGTTCACGACGATTTCGACTGGGGCGACGACCGACCACCGGGCACCAGCTGGCAGGACACTGTGATC
>JAUYKX010000257.1 GCA_030699055.1 Candidatus Nanopelagicales bacterium | reverse complement strand
AGCGCCTGGTTGCCGTCGCGCAGATCCACCGGACACCAACGCGGCGCCTGGTTGATCACCTTGTCCGGCCAGGTTCGGTCCGGCAGGTGTATCGGGGGGAAAGGTCGGTAACGGTGAACCGCCATGGGGGACGGTTGCTGCGCGTTACGGGTTTCGTAGTGGTTGTTCGACTTGCCATTCATCGCGATCTCCGGAGGTTAGTCACTCGGCTGGCGACCGGCGCGCCGCTTCGGCGGCGCTCAACCCGCGGCTAGGGGGCCGGTCGGTCAGGCCCTGCCGCGGCGACGAAGGAGTAGTCGAACGTGCATCGCAACAGCTTAGCAACAGTCGGGGCGACGGGACACTCGTCGGCGTGCTGTTGACCGCGACATACGCTGGTACGTCGTGGAGGAGCGACTGGTCGTTCGCGGGGCGAGGGAACACAACCTGCAGAACCTGTCGGTCGAGTTGCCCCGCAATTCGTTGATCGTCTTTACCGGCCTGTCCGGGTCGGGCAAGTCGAGCCTGGCCTTCGACACGATCTTCGCCGAAGGGCAGCGGCGGTACGTGGAAAGCCTGTCGGCGTATGCGCGGCAGTTCCTCGGTCAACTGGACAAGCCGGATGTCGACTTCATCGAAGGTCTCTCGCCAGCCGTGGCGATCGACCAGAAATCGACGTCACGCAACCCGCGATCGACCGTCGGGACGGTAACCGAGGTCTACGACTACCTGCGGCTGCTGTTCGCCCGGATCGGCAAACCCCATTGCCCCAAATGCGGCAAACCCATCGCCAGGCAGACCCCCCAGCAAATCGTTGACCAGGTGCTCGCCCTTCCGGCCGGAACCCGGTTCCAAGTCCTGGCGCCGATCGTGCGGGCCAGGAAAGGCGAATACACCGAAACGTTCCGACAACTGCAGACCCAGGGATATTCGCGGGTTCGCGTCGATGGGGTGGTGCACAACCTCGATCAGCCACCGCGGCTGAAGAAGCAGGAGAAGCACACGATCGAAGCAGTGATCGATCGGCTGGTGGTCAAGCCCGAGGCTCAGCGGCGACTGACCGACTCGGTGGAGACCGCTTTGCGGCTGGGTGGCGGCATCGTCACTCTCGACTTCATCGATGTCGACGAGGATTCTCCGGGCCGCGAGCAGACGTTCAGCGAACACCTCGCCTGCCTGGAAGACGGGTTGTCGTTCGAGGAGTTGGAGCCGCGGTCGTTCTCGTTCAATTCACCATTCGGAGCGTGCCCGGTCTGCACCGGACTTGGCACCCGGATGGAGGTCGACGAGGATCTCGTGGTCCCGGACCCCGACCGCACGCTGGCGGCGGGGGCCATCGCCCCCTGGTCCTACCCGTCAGTCGCCGGCTACTACGAACGCCTGCTGGGCGCTCTGGGTGAACAGCTCGACTTCGATGTCGACACGCCGTGGCGGAAGCTGCCCGTGCGGGCCCGCCGCGCGGCGCTCGACGGGGTGGGCGAGTCGGTGACCGTCACCTACCGGAACCGCTACGGCCGGCAGCGGTCCTACACCACGGGTTTCGAGGGCGTGCGGGCGTATGTCGACCGGCGGCACCGGGAGGCGGAGACGGAGTCCGGGAGAGACCGTTACGCCGGGTACATGCGTGAGGTCCCGTGCGAGGCGTGCAATGGGACCCGACTGAAACCGCTGAGTCTGGCTGTGAAAATCGACGGTAGGTCGATCGCCGACGTGGCCGCCATGCCAATCGGCGAATGCGGGAAGTTCCTGGCGAATCTGGTCTTGTCCGATCGTGACACCGCCATCGCCCGGCGGGTGCTCAAGGAGGTCAATGAACGCTTGGCCTTCCTGGTGGATGTCGGGCTCGACTACCTCACCTTGAATCGGGCCGCCGGGACGCTCGCCGGCGGGGAGGCGCAACGGATTCGCCTCGCCACCCAGATCGGTTCCGGATTGGTCGGCGTGCTGTATGTGCTCGATGAGCCGAGTATCGGGCTGCACCAGCGGGACAACCGGCGGCTGATCGACACACTGGAGCGGTTGCGCGATCTGGGGAACACGTTGATTGTCGTCGAGCATGACGAGGACACGATCCGGGCCGCCGATTGGGTCGTGGACATCGGACCCGGAGCCGGTGAGCACGGCGGTCGGGTGGTGGTTTCCGGGTCGGTGGACGAGTTGGCCGCGTGTCATGAATCGATCACCGGCGCCTATGTCGCGGGGAGACGGCGGATCGAGGTTCCGGCGGAAAGACGCCGGCCCGAGCCGGGTCGGGAACTGGTGGTTCATCGGGCCCGGGAACACAACTTGCGAGACGTCACCGTCGGATTCCCGCTGGGCTGTTTTGTTGCCGTCACGGGGGTGTCCGGCTCGGGTAAGTCTTCGCTGGTCAATGACGTTTTGTACCGGGTGTTGGCACGCGATTTGAACGGGTCTCGGCAGGTTCCGGGTCGGCACCGGCAGGTCACCGGATTGGATTTGGTCGACAAGGTTGTCCATGTCGACCAGAGCCCGATCGGGCGGACACCTCGGTCGAATCCGGCCACCTATACGGGGCTGTTCGATCACGTTCGCCGACTTTTCGCCGCCACGGAGGAGGCGAAGGTCCGCGGGTATCAACCTGGTCGGTTCTCGTTCAACGTCAAGGGTGGTCGTTGCGATGCGTGCTCGGGCGACGGAACGATCAAGATAGAGATGAATTTCCTGCCCGATGTCTACGTGCCGTGCGAGGTCTGCCATGGAGCTCGCTACAACCGCGAAACCCTGGAAGTCCACTACAAGGGCCAGAGCATCGCCGAAGTGCTCGACATGCCCATCGAACGGGCGTTGGACTTCTTCGGTGCGGTCCCGGCGATCGCCCGACACCTGCAGACGCTGGTTGACGTCGGTCTGGGATACGTCCGCCTGGGTCAGCCGGCGCCGACCCTGTCTGGCGGGGAAGCGCAGCGGGTCAAGCTCGCCGCGGAATTGCGCAAACGTTCGACCGGTCGCACGGTCTACGTGCTGGACGAGCCGACCACGGGACTGCACTTCGAGGACATCAGCAAGCTGCTGGGTGTTCTTGGTCGTTTGGTGGATCAGGGCAACACGCTCATCGTGATCGAACACAACCTGGACGTCATCAAGACGGCCGATTGGATCATCGATCTGGGGCCGGAGGGTGGGACCGGGGGCGGTCGGGTGGTCGTCACCGGCACTCCGGAAGACGTGTCTGTCTGTGACGCCAGCCACACGGGCCGCTTTCTCGCCCCCGTGCTGGCGCCGGAAGCTTGATCGCTTGGCCTTGGGTTTTCCATTACGGGGGTGGTCGTTTGACGGCCGATACGTCGAATTCGAGCACGACGCGTTCCGACACGAGTAGGCCGCCACCGACCATCGGCATGTTCCAGACCAGGCCCCAGTCCTTCCGGTTGACGACGGTGGACCCATGGAATCCGATCCTGTTGTTCCCGAAAGGGTCGACGCGAAAGCCACTGAACTCGAAGTCAATGGAAATCGGTCGCGTCACGGTCTTGATCGTCAACTCACCTTCCAGGCGGTAAACCGAGCCGGCTACCTGCTCCACGCCCTTGCTGGTGAACGAAATATTCGGGTAGTGGTCGATGTCGAAGAAGTCGCTGGTGCGTAGGTGCTCGTCGCGTTGCCGATTGCGGGTGTCCACGCTCGCCACGTCAATCACAGCTGAGATCCGGCACTTGCTCGGGTCCTTCACGTCGAGGTGGGCCGTGCCCTCGAAGCGGGCGAAGGCACCTCGAACTCTCGTGACCATGGCGTGTCGGGCGACGCCAACTGCTCGGCTGGGCGATCGCAGGGTCTCTGTGCCGTATCGTCAATAGATGCGCAGGCGCTGGTCGGAATTGATGGTGGGTTTTGCCGGGATTGGCATGTGCGGCGTTCTCGTTGCTTGCGGAGGGCAAACAGCACCCGCAGTCAGTTCGGGCTCCGTCACGGGTCCGTCTGCCGCAACTGGTGCGCCGGCGCCGTCAGCGACTGGCCCGACTCAGGCGCCGAGCCCGGCTGCCAGTCCGACGCGCGGGCGGCCTTCCCCCACGGTCAGCGTCAACGGTCAAATCGAGAAGTCACTCGAAACCGCACTGGCCAACTCGGTCGAGACCGCAATAACGTCGTCACTCAAGGAAGCCGGAATTTCGCTGGCGAGCGGGCCAGACTGTACCGCCGATCTTGAGGCCAATCCCGACGGGAAATCGGCATCCGGGACGGTCAAATGCACGGGTAAAACCAGCACCGGGCTTGCGGTCAAGGCGACGTTCACTGGCAGCGCCGGCGCGAACGGAACTTGTAGCGGACAACTCGTTGTGAAGGTCGGAGGCGCCACCGTGGTCAACGAATCGTTGGCCAGCTGCACGATCGACTTCTGACGCCCTGTCGACCTGCGGACTGACCCACCGTCAGTGCGGCGCAGACCACGGGAATCTTACGGCCGGCCCCGAGGCCCGTTGCAAATATGACATGTCAACGTCAGACCTTGTATGCTCCCGCGATGGTTGAACCCAGGTGGTTGTCGGACAAGGAGCAGGACACCTGGCGCGCCTTCACTTATATGCGGACGGAGCTGGAAGCGGAACTCGAGCGGCGACTCGAACGCGATGGGGGACTGTCAGCCGCGGATTACGCCATTCTCGTGCCGTTGTCGGAAGCCCCCGGCCGGAAGCTTCGACCACGTGATCTGGCTCGGATCGCCGGTTGGGAGAAGAGCCGGTTGTCGCACCAGATCAGGCGGATGGAATCACGCGGGCTGGTGGAGCGGCAGGCGTGCCCTGATGATGCTCGCGGATCTGTGGTCAAGCTGACCAGGCGGGGATACCGGGCGATAGTTGCTGCCGCGCCCGATCACGTTGAGGCCGTCCGTGAATACGTGATAGATGCTTTGTCCGACTCGCAGTTGACAGCTCTCCGCCGAATCTCCGAGCGCATTCTCGGCCGGATCAGGGCTGGTAAGGAATCTGGAGACGACGGATCTGATCAGGGCTGACGGGCCAACTGCCTGGCCGCCGCCGCGATCATCCTGCCGTGGGCCCGGTATCCCGCGGTCGTTGGGTGAACGCCGTCGCCGGACAGCCACCCGCGATTACGGCGAATAGCCGCCTGCCAGTCGACCACTGTGAGGTTCCGGTACCGGCGATCGAGGTTGGCCAACTCCCGGTTCACCCGGTCGTATCCGCCGGGCCGAACGATGTTCACCCACACCACCTTCCGGCCGCGGGCTCGTTTGAGAACCTCGCCCACGAAAGAGCGCATCCGCCGGGCGTCTGGCGAATCGTTCGTCCCCAGCGCCACGACCCAGACGGCTGCCCGTTGCGCGGGCCTGGTCCCGAGCAGACGGATTCCGGTTGGCGTGAACCGGCTGATGGCCGCATCAACGGAAACTCGGGCCACCTGGCCTCGCAGAGAGTTTCGAATGAGAGGTCTGGAGCCGACGGTGATGGAATCGCCGACCACAAACACTCGCTTGGTCCGGGCCAGCCGTCGCGCGGCCTCGATTGCCGTCGTTGCGCTTCGGACTTCATTCGTAGCGAGAGTGGCCGCGGGAGCGGCGGCAGCCGGGCCCGACCCGATGCCTGCGCCGACACCCAGGCCGACACCCAGGCCGACGAGCATCACGGTTGCGAATGCGGCCGCCTTCCGGGATTGACCGGTTCGGCGACGACCGTTAGGCAACGGGCAAGCGGGGGCATTGTTGATCGAAATACTCATGGGGTCCTTTCATCAGGCCGCTCGGGGCCCGTGGGCTGCAAGTGGATCACTGGCCAACAGGATGAGTGGTTGTCGTCGGACTGCATTCGGGGTGGGTCCGAAGATCGTGACGCGGATCACTGCGCGGCGGTCTTACGCTGGGTCTCATGTCCGAAGACGGCGCGCCCGGTGACGTAGCCGGTGACCCAGCCGTCGGTGAAATCGGACAAGGGCGTCATTCGCCTGCCTGGAGGCCCCGGACCGGCGTAGTGCCGACCACGCCCGGTGTGTACCGATTTCGTGACCACGAAGGCACGGTGATCTACGTTGGAAAGGCTCGAAACCTGAGGAACAGGTTGTCGAGCTACTTCGGTGACTCGGCCACCCAGCATCCGCGAACAGCCGCGATGGTTCGGGCCTCCGCAGGCGTCGATTGGGTCGTTGTTCCGTCCGAAATCGACGCCCTGCAGCTCGAATACTCGTGGATCAAGGAGTACGAGCCCAGATTCAACGTCCGATTCCGGGACGACAAATCGTACCCCTACATCGCGGTAACCATGTCCGAGGAATACCCCCGGGTTTTCGCCACCCGGGCCAAGCAGCGACCGGGGATCAGGTACTTCGGCCCGTACCCGCAGGGTTGGGTCATCCGCGACACCCTGGAACGGCTCATGCTGCGGACCTTCCCGCTGCGGACCTGTGGCGCTGCAGAGTTCCGGCGACAGCAGCTGCTGGGTCGCCCATGTCTGCTGGGCGAAATCGGCAAGTGCTCGGCACCTTGCGCGGGACGGATTTCGGCAGAGGAGCACCGCCAGATCGCCCGGGAGCTGTGCGCCTTCCTCGACGGCCGGGCCGACGAAGTGATCGACAAGTTGGTTGCGGAGATGAAGGAGTTCGCTGCGCGACACGAATACGAGGAAGCCGCGCGATTGCGTGACGAAGTTGCCTCCCTGCGGGCCGCGCTTCAACAGAGCGCGGTCGTCTTGTCGAACGAGGTGATCGCCGACGTCTTTGCCGTGTCGGCTGACGAACTGCAGGCGGCCGTCGAGGTATTCCACGTTCGGGCCGGCCGGGTGACCGGCCAGCGCGGTTTCGTGGTCGACCGATCTGCCGACGTCGACCCGGGCGAACTAATCGAGCAGGTCCTGGTCCGGTACTACGGGGAGGCTGATCCAGCGGCAATTCCCGCCGAGGTGTTGGTGAGTGAGGAGATGGTCGATTCCGCGGCCCTGGCCGGCTGGCTGGCCCGGAAGCGGGGTCGACCAGTGCAAGTGCGACAACCCCGCCGAGGTAAGAAGCGTCAACTGCTCGAGGCAGTGGCGGCCAACGCCGACCAAGCACTGTCAAGGCACAAGCTCCGTCGAGGGGCGGACCTGGTTTCTCGCGGACAGGCCATGAGTGAACTTCAGGAGCTTCTCGACTTGCCCGCGGCTCCGCTGCGGATCGAGTGCATTGACATTTCCAGCCACGGTGGCGATGACGCCGTGGCTTCGGTTGTCGTCTTCGAGGACGGTCTGCCCGTCAAGTCGGAGTATCGGACGTACGTCATCGAACACGCCCCGGACGACACGGCGGCTGTCAGACAGGCCGTGCAACGTCGTTACCGCGACCGGCCCGGCTCGGGTCCCTACCGACCGGGACTTCTACTGATCGACGGAGGGCTGCCGCAGGTCAACGCGGCCGGCTCCGTCACCGAGGCCGCCGGGATTCCGATCCGGGGCCTGGCGAAAAGGCTGGAGGAGGTGTGGGCGCCCGGAATCGACCACCCGGTGATCCTTTCGCGTCGCAGTGAGGGGCTTTACCTTCTCCAGCGTTTGCGCGACGAGGCCCATCGAGTCGCCATCGGTCAACACCGCAAACGTCGGCGGAAGAAGGTCCGGGAAAGTCGGTTGGACGCGATTCCCGGTCTCGGGCCTGCCCGCCGGGCGGCCCTGATAATTCGATTCGGTTCGTTGCGAGCGATCAGGGCTGCGTCTCGTGACGAACTGATGAAGACCCCAGGCGTTGGGCCGGCCCTGGCCGAATCCATCGAGCGCACCCTGGCGGCGGAAACGGTGGAGCCCTCCGTTGACATGGCGACGGGCGAAATCTTCGACCATGCTTGAGTCCGTGCGGAAGGAACCACTGGACCTGGTGCTCGTGTCGGGAATGTCCGGCGCCGGTCGATCATCGGCGGCGCGTTCTTTGGAGGATTGCGGGTGGTTTGTCATCGACAACCTGCCCCCGGCAGTGCTGTTGGCCGCGTTGGAGGAAGTGCGTAAGACCGGGTCCGTCCGCCGGGTGGCAGTTGTGATTGACGTTCGGGGCGGTCCCATGTTCACCGGTCTTGTCGAGATCGTGTGGCGACTGCGCCGGGAGAATGTGTCGGTCCGGGTGCTGTTTCTGGAGGCAACTGACGAGGTGCTGGTGCGCCGGTTCGAGTCGAGTCGGCGCCCCCATCCGCTCCAGGGGGTCGGTCGGATAGTGGACGGCTTGGCCCGGGAACGATCGGCACTGGCGGATCTGCGGGGGGAAGCGGACTTGGTGATCGACACCTCGAGTCTCAATATCCACGAATTGCGGCGCAAGATCGAAGCCGCTTTCGATGACCAGGACGATGTGGCGTTGCGGGCCACGGTGATGTCATTCGGCTTCAAGTACGGACTGCCGGTCGACGCGGACCTGGTCGCCGACGTTCGCTTTCTGCCGAACCCGTTCTGGGAGCCTGATCTGCGTGACCGGACGGGGCTGGACCCGGAAGTGAGCGACTACGTCACCCAGATGCCAGAAGCCCGGGAGTTTCTGGATGTCTACGCCAAGATGCTCGACATCGTGGCGGGTGGTTACCTGCACGAGGGCAAGCGTTACGTGACCATCGCGGTCGGGTGTACCGGGGGAAAGCACCGCAGTGTGGCGATGTCCGAACACCTGGCGACGCGTTTGGTCAAGGCCGGGGTGGAGACACTGGTGGTTCACCGGGATCTTGGTCGCGAGTAGCGCGACCGCAATCCGGCCAATCCGGACGAGTCGGGGCAAATCGACCGATTACCCATTGCCCGCCTCGCCGCCTCGCCGTCCGTGGCAGGATCCGGCTATGGCAATGACCGCGGAAGTGAAGGACGAACTGAGCAGATTCGAGGTGACCAAGGTCTGCTGTCGCAAGGCGGAGGTGGCGACGATTCTTCGGTTTGCCGGGGGGTTGCACCTGGTCGAGGGCAAGATCGTTGTGGAGGCTGAGCTCGACAGTGGCGCGGCGGCCCGCCGGTTGCGTCGGGACATCCAGGACCTGTTCGCTCATTCGGCCGAGATGGCAGTGGTCCATCCGGGTGGTTTACGGCAAGGAAATCGGTATGTGGTGAGAGTCGCGGCCGGCGGATCCGCCCTGGCCCGGCAGACGGGCTTGGTGGACGGATCTGGCCGCCCGGTTCGCGGGTTGCCGCCGAGTGTGGTTTCCGGGGGTCGGTGCGATATCGAGGCGGCCTGGCGTGGTGCTTTTCTCGTGCATGGCTCGCTGACCGAACCCGGGCGAGCATCGGCTTTGGAGGTCACCTGTCCCGGCTCGGAGGCGGCCTTGGCCTTGGCCGGAGCGGCTCGTCGGCTTGGGCTGGCGGCCAAATCCCGTGAGGTGCGAGGGGTGGACCGGGTGGTGATTCGTGATGGCGATGCCATCGGTGAGTTGCTGGTGCGTATGGGGGCGCACAGCTCGAAGCTGACGTGGGAGGAGCGCCGGGTTCGGCGGGAAGTCCGGGCGACGGCCCACCGATTGGCCAACTTCGATGACGCGAACATGCGTCGTTCGGCTCGGGCCGCTGTGGCTGCCGGTGCTCGGGTCGAACGAGCGATGGAGATCCTGGGCGTTGACCTGCCCGATCATCTGCGGCAGGCTGGCCAGCTGCGGATGCGGCACAAGCAGGCCAGCCTGGAGGAGTTGGGTGCGATGGCTGACCCGCCGATGACCAAGGATGCGATTGCCGGCCGAATCCGCAGGCTTTTGGCCATGGCCGATCGCCGGGCCAAAGAGTTGGGAATCCCGGACACCGAGTCCGCGCTTACACCCGACATGATGATCCCCTGAGCATCGGGCCGCCCGACTCGCTATCGTCGCAGCGCTGAACATCCCCACGATTCACAGGAGCGCGTAGTGACAATCAAAGTAGGAATCAACGGTTTCGGGCGCATCGGGCGCAACTACTTCCGGGCCATCAGGGCCAGCGGTGCCGATATCGAGGTCGTAGCGATTAATGACCTCACAGACACCCGAACTCTGGCCAACTTGCTGAAGTACGACAGCATCCTGGGCCGGTTCGACGGGGTGGTGAGCCACACGGAGAACAGCGTCATTGCCGACGGCCAGGAGCTTCGGGTTTTCGCCGAGCGGGATCCGGCGGCTTTGCCCTGGGGAGAGCTCGGCGTCGACATCGTGATCGAGTCCACCGGGTTCTTCCGGAAGAAGGAGCAGGCGAGCCTGCATCTGGCCGGAGGGGCCAAGAAGGTGATCATCTCGGCACCGGCTTCCGGTGAGGACATCACCATCGTGATGGGCGTCAACGAGGACAAGTACAACCCGGCGACGGACAACATCATCTCGAACGCTTCATGCACCACCAACTGCCTGGCACCGATGGCCAAGGTGCTCGATGACGAGTTCGGTATCGAGCGGGGCCTGATGACAACGATCCACGCTTACACGGGTGACCAGAAGCTGCACGATTCGCCGCACTCGGACCTGCGCCGCTCGAGGGCGGCCGCTTTGAGCATGATTCCGACGTCGACCGGCGCGGCCAAGGCGATTGCCCTGGTGTTGCCGCAGCTCAAGGGCAAGCTGGACGGCTACGCGATGCGCGTGCCGACCCCGGACGGATCGGCCACCGACCTGACCGTCGTGCTGCGCGACGAAGCCACCCCCGAGCAGATCAACGCGGCGATGAAGGCCGCTGCGGAAGGGCCGTTGGCGGGCATTCTTGAGTACACGGAAGACCCGATCGTGTCGATCGACATCGTCACGGATCCGGCTTCGTGTGTGTTCGACTCCGGTGAGACCAAGGTGATCGGCAATCTGGTGAAGGTGCTCGGCTGGTACGACAACGAGTGGGGTTACTCGAACCGGCTCGTGGACCTCACGGTCTACGTCGGCGACCGGCTCTGAACCGGACCGGAGGTTCGATCATGGCAGGTGCGCTGCGAACCCTGGACGGGCTCGACTACGCCGACCGGACGGTGTTGCTCCGATCGGACTTCAACGTCCCGCTGAATCGTGACGGTGATCGGGTCACCGTTGCCGACGATCAGAGGATTCGAGCGGCCCTGCCGACGATCAGTCGACTGCGGGAGAAGGGTGCGCGGGTTGTCATCCTCGCGCACCTGGGTCGACCCAAGGGTCAGCCCAGCGATGAGTTGTCTCTGAGACCGGTCGCGGGGCGGCTGTCTGAGTTGATCGAGGCTCCGATGTTGATGGCGCCGGCCGTCAGCGGACCGGCCGCGCAGGCAGTGGTAGCGCAGTTGGGACCCGGCGATGTTGCCCTCCTGGAGAACGTTCGGTTCGATCCGCGGGAGACCAGCAAGGATCCGGTGGAGCGGCAGAGTCTGGCCCGGGAATGGGCCGAGTTGGGCGATGTCTACGTCGGAGACGGCTTCGGTGTCGTTCATCGGGCTCAGGCCAGCGTCACCGAGTTGGCGACGGACTTGCCCAGTGCGGCGGGCCTGCTCGTGGAACGGGAAGTGGCGGTATTCGACAAGATCCTGAGCAATCCGTTGCGGCCGTTCACCGTCGTGTTGGGGGGCGCCAAGGTTGCGGACAAGCTGCCGGTGGTGGCAAACCTGCTACCAAAGGTGGATCGCATCGTGATCGGCGGCGGGATGTGTTTCACATTTCTGGCGGCCCAGGGGCATGCGGTTGGCTCGTCACTGGTCGAGAGCGAGCAAGTCGACGCGGTGCGTAGTGCCATGGCTCAGGCCGAGGAGCAAGGAGTGGAGCTACTGCTGCCGACGGACGTGGTGATTGCTCAGAAGATCAGCGCCGAGGCGCCGACTGAGGTGGTCGCGGTGGCAGATGGGATTCCCGACGGCTGGATGGGCCTGGACATTGGACCAGCCACTTCCGCCGCCTTCGCCAAGGCCGTGGAGGAGTCGGCGACCGTGGCCTGGAACGGGCCCATGGGGGTTTTCGAACTGACCCCATTTGCGGCCGGTACGAGGACGGTGGCCGAGGCTCTCACCCGGGTCGAGGGCACCTCGGTGGTCGGGGGAGGAGATTCGGCCGCTGCCATTCACAAGCTGGGCATCGATGCGTCGAAGATCACCCATATCTCGACTGGTGGGGGAGCGAGTCTGGAACTGTTGGAAGGCAAACACCTGCCGGGGCTAGCTGTATTGGAAGGGCCGCAATCGTGAGTGAGTCCGAACGCCGACCGCTGATGGCCGGAAACTGGAAGATGAACCTCAATCATCTCGAGGCCATCGCCTTGGTTCAGCGTTTGGCCTTCACTCTCAAGGCTGACGACTTCGAGGCCTGTGACGTGTCGGTGCTGCCGCCCTTCACTGACATTCGTTCCGTGCAGACGTTGGTCGACGGCGATCGACTCAAGATTGTTTACGGAGCTCAGGATCTTTCCATGTTTGATTCGGGGGCCTACACGGGTGAAATCTCGGGAGCGATGCTGGCGAAATTGGGTTGTACCCACGTGATCGTTGGGCACAGTGAAAGGCGCCAGTATCACGGTGAAAACGACGAGATTGTCAATGCCAAGGTCAAGGCCGCGTTTCGGCATTCGCTGACGCCGATTCTCTGTGTCGGGGAAGGGCTTGAAGTCCGGCGAGCAGGCGACCACGTGTCGTACACGCTGGCTCAGCTTGATGCCGGATTGGTTGGGATCGGCCGCGACGAGGCAGCGCGCGCGGTCATCGCGTACGAGCCCATCTGGGCGATCGGAACCGGGGAAGTCGCCACCCCGGACGATGCCCAGGAGGTCTGTGGTGCGATTCGCTCCCGCCTGGCTGAGTTGTACGACGGCGATCTGGCGGCGACAGTCCGCGTGTTGTACGGGGGGTCGATGAAGGCAACGAATGTGACTGGCCTGATGGAGATGCCCGATATCGATGGTGGTCTCGTAGGTGGGGCCAGTCTGGACGCGGACGAATTCGTGGCTCTGATCCGCCATCGTCTGCTGTTCAACTGAGGTTGAGAACGAGTCTCGACCGCGTTGGTCAGGATCTGGGGTTGGGGTGAAATCGGGGCCTGCAGTGATTCAGGGTCCCGGCGGGGTATTGTTTCGCCGCGTACGTGCCGATGCGTCAGGCATTGGCCGGGACACTGTGGACGAGGTACATGACCGTTTTTCTGCAAGTGCTGCTGGTGATTACCAGTCTGCTGTTGGTCGTCCTGGTGTTGTTGCACAAGGGCAAAGGCGGTGGCCTGTCGGACATGTTCGGCGGCGGGGTTAGCTCGTCCGTGGGTGGATCCAGCGTTGCCGAACGCAATCTCGACCGGATAACGATCGCCATCGGCCTGATCTGGTTCGCTTGCATCGTTGGCCTTGGTCTTCTGCTCCGCACCTGAGGAGGATTGAACGTGGCTGGTGGTAGCGCAATTCGTGGTAGTCGAGTGGGAGCTGGCCCGATGGGGGAGGACGAGCGGGGTGAGCCGGCCCCACGGGTTTGTGTGTCCTTCTGGTGCGCCAACGGGCACGAGTCGCGACCGCAATTCGCCGTCGACGTGGCGGCGCCCGAGGAGTGGGATTGTCCGAGGTGCGGTTGGCCCGCGGGTCTCGATCCGGACAACCCACCGGCTCCGCCCAAGAACGAGCCCTACAAAACCCATCTGGCCTACGTGAAAGAACGCCGATCAGACGGAGATGGCAGCAATTTGCTCGATGAGGCCCTGGAACGTTTTCGCGCTCGCCAGCTCTGAATCAGCCGCCTGAGGGGCGTACAAGATTGACCGCCGCCTGGTCGGCAAACAGCACAGTGTGAGACCGCCCGCGGGCTGAGCCCGCCGGGGCTTCGGTCAGGGGCAGGCCGGCAAGCGTGCGCTGCACGGCTTGGGCCTTGCCTTCGCCGGCGGCGATCAACCAGACCTCATCCGACGAACAGATGACACTCATCGTGAAGGTGGTTCGGGTCGGCGGAGGTTTCGGAGAGTCATGGACCGCGACCACCGTCGCCGGTTCGACCGCCTCGTGTCGGCCGGGGAACAGCGAAGCGACGTGGGCATCTTCTCCGATACCCAGCAGGCAAATGTCCAACCATGGGCTGGTTCCCACAACTGCCGCCGCCGCTGCTGCCGTTGGCGGCAGTTCGGCTGCGTACCGTCGAGCCGCGCTGTTCGCATCCGCATCCGGGCCGTCGCTGGCTGGCATCGGGT
>JAUYKX010000249.1 GCA_030699055.1 Candidatus Nanopelagicales bacterium | reverse complement strand
CGCGCGAGATCTGCTGTTGACCGGCCGGATGGTCGATTCGGCCGAGATGCTCCGACTGGGGTTGGTGTCGAGAATCGTCCCCGACGCCGACTGTCAACGGGAGCTGATCGAAACGGCAGCCCTGGTCGCCGGGCAGGCCCCGCTGGCCACCCGCTTGACTCGGACGGCTCTGCGCGACCAGGCGTTCGGGTCCGTCGAGGAGGCGATTCGGTGGGAGGCGTTGGCCCAGCCGATCACCCTGACGGGAACCGACTTGATCGAAGGTCTATCCGCATCCCGTGAGCGACGGGCTCCTCGCTTCACCGGCCGCTAGTTCCGAGTTCGATCCAACATAGAAACGACGAGGCCCCCGGGAACACCTCGGGCCTCTCGCCTTCCCCTTGCGATTGGCCCGAGGCCTCCGAGGGCCTCGTTCTGAAGATGAAACTACGGCTCGGTTACCGGGCCCGCAATGCCCAACGGCAGACCCGTTCCCCACCCTGTGGATACGCCTGTGGAAAGGGTGGGGAGACCCGCCAATGAACTTGTTGGTCAGCCTGTGGATCGATCTGGGATCCCGGTCTCAGAGTCTGATCGACATGCCCGCTGACCTGCGATTTCCCGTTTCGCGTCTTGTGAAACGCAAATTGCCGGCGGCGTGTTGGAAAATGTCGACCCGGATCGGCCTACTCGGAGCCCGAATCGTCTTGACGACTCCGCTCGATGAACTCTTCGACATCGTCGAGGTCCTCAGAAGCGGGAAGCAGATCAGGGTGACCCCAGAGACCGTCGCGGGCGGCCAGGCCTCCGTCGGCGCGCAGGCGCGACCACAGGGCCGCCGCGTCACGCAGTCGACGTGGACGCAATTCGAGGCCGACCAGGGTGGCAAAGGTCTTCTCCGCCGGGCCCCCGGTCGCCCGTCGGCGTCGCAGCACCTCGCTGACCCGTGTGTAAGACGGAAGTCGGTCGGAGGCGGCGACACCGACCGTGTCGTCGACCCAACCCTCAACCAGAGCCAGGATGGTCTCCAATCGGGCCAGCGCGGCACGCTGCTGTTCGCTGTCCTCCACCTCGAAGACCCCTTCCGCGAGCGCCGACTGAAGAGAGGCCGGATCGGTCGGATCCATTCCGCCCATGGCTTCCTCGATCCGCTGTCGGTCAATGTGGATCCCGGCCGCGTAGACCTCGATCGAGGACAGCACGCGAGACCTCAGCCAGGGCACATGGGCGAACAGTCGCTGATGTGCCGCCTCTCGTAGGGCGACGAACAGCATCACCTCATCGGCCGGCAGACCCAAGCCTGACCCGAACGCCTCGACGTTGGCCGGCACAAGCCCGACCCGGCTATCTGAAAGCAGTGGTACCCCAATGTCCCCGGCGCCCAGAACCTCTCCCGCCAACGCGACCAGACCCTGACCGACCTGCATTCCGATGGCTGCCGAACTCATCGCCCGGAGCATTCCGACCAGGGGACCGCCCATGGCCGCCATTTCCGCCGGAAGCTCGAGCGGCAGTCCAGCGGGAAGACCTGTCCCGGGTGGTTGGTCCCCGCCCCCAGGAAGTAGCTGCTGCATGGCCTGGGCCATTTGCTCGGCGACCGGGTTGACGATCTGCTTCCACGCGGGAAGGGTCGCTTCGAACCAGGCGCTACGACTCCAAGCTTCCGCCCGACCACCGCCCGCTGGAAACTGGGTGGCAGCGTCAAGCCAGACATCGGCCAGATCAACCGCATTCAGAACCTCTTCTTGTTCAGCGGCGGTCGGAGCAGGGTCGCCGAGTGAGGTCAGCGCATTGCGCGCAACCTGCGACGCCAAGTCCCAGTTGACCGATCCGCTCACGTTTCCAGTCCCGGACTGAAGGAACTGACCGAGCTGCTGCAACATGGCCCCGATAGCGGCCATGTCGAAACCACCGGCGCCAGCCGGTTCTCCAGCTGGACGCTCAGCGTCGTCCCCCCCCGGTGGGTTGAATCCGAATGGCCCGTCATTCATGTCCGCCTTCTTCCACTGCCGCTGCGACCGTCGCCCTGTTTCCCTTGGCGTCACCCAGGTTCGCCCGGTTCGCCGCATTCTCGTCAACGCTATACGTTCGGCGTGATTTTTCCGGAGTCGCCGTCGTGTTACCTCCGCAACTGGGTGGCAGGTGCGCTTACCCTGGGTCAATGGCGATTCTGATCTGGTGGTTGCCTCCGATCATCGTCACCGCGATTGCCGTCGCTTGGGTGGTTTGGTCGGCTCGGAGGGAGCGTGAGAATCGGGTGTCGCTCGCGCCGGGTAACTCACAACTCAGCGAAGTGCAGTTGCGACGGATAGCCAGGGTGCTGGGAAGCCAGAATTCGCCCGAATTCCAGCGCTCGCGGACCGACGATTCAGCGTGAAGCAGCCCGCCAGAGCCGGACATCTGGTCAGCGGATCGCTTGTCGTGCTAGCGCTGGTTTTGATCGGAATCGGGCTGCTGCCCGTACCTTTTGTCAAAATGTCGCCTGGGCCCGTGTACGACGTGTTGGGCCAGGGTTCGGGCGGTGCGTTTATTGAAGTCTCGGGTGCGCCGACGTATCCGACAAACGGACAGTTGGACATGCTGACGGTCACCGAGAGGGGCGGCCCGCCGGGACCGCTAACCCTGCCCGAGGCGTACTGGGGATGGATCGATCCCGATCAGCAGGTAATCCCGCGTGAGAAGATCTACCCGCCTGACCGCTCGGACGAGGAGTCGGAACAAATCGGCTACGCCCAGTTCTCGCAATCGGAGTCCAACGCGACGGCCGCCGCATTGCGCTTTCTTAGCCTGCCGGTGATCGAGACGGCGACGGTGCAGGGTGTTCTCGCTGACGGACCGGCAGCGGGGGTCTTGCGGCCCGGTGACGTCGTACTGCGTGTTGACTCGGCGCCGGTTGTTGACGCGGCCCAGGTGTCGCAAGCCGTCAAGGCCCATTCGCCCGGCAGTAAAGTGGTCTTCGAAATCGAGAGAGACGGAAGTCGATCGACGGCAGAGGTAATTTTGGCGGCCGACCCGGAACATCCGTCACAAGGTCGCGCCGGCATCCTCGTGGCCACTCGCTACAGCGCCGAATTCCCGATTGAGTTTCGGGCCGCTGACGTCGGAGGTCCGAGCGCGGGTCTGGTACTGGCACTGGGCCTGGTTGACAAATTGACCCCCGAGTCGTTGACCGGCGGAAGGACAGCCGCGGTGACCGGGACCATCGATGCCGACGGCCGCGTAGGAGCAATCGGTGGGGTGCGGGAAAAGGCGGTGGCCGCCCGCAACGCGGGGGCGCAGACTCTGCTCATCCCGCCGGACAACTGCTCCCAGTTGGCCGACTTGGATCTCACCGGTCTTGAAGTTATTCCCGTAGTAGATCTTCGGGAAGCGGTTGCGGTATTGCGCAACGAGGCTGCTGGAGGTGGCCAGTTGCCCCGATGCGGCTGAGGACGGGGTAGTAGGAATCCGACAACCGCGGATGGCCGCAAGGTAGGAATTGGTCCGGATCAGTCCGAGCCGGTGGCAGGCGAGGACAGGCTTCCAACGTACGGTGGCCAACATGGTATTTGGTGTTTCCAATGGTGGCGGCAATGCTCCCGATCGCGAAGCTGGTGACCAGACGCGGACCAAGGGGCGGGTGCTGATTCCGACCATCGCCGTGCTGGTCGCGCTGGTGATCCTTCTGGTGATATTCAGCGGCTTCTACACGGACCTGTTGTGGTACCGCGCCGTCGAGGCGGAGGGTGTCTTCACCGGCCAGCTGGCGATGCGGGTCGGCATGTTCCTCGTGTTCGGCGTGATCATGGCAGTGGGGGTTGGCGGGACGATGGCCTTGGCCTATCGGTCAAGGGACTGGCGACCGGCGCGGACCCCTGAACAACAGAGCCTCGAGCGCTACAGGGCTTCGGTTGAACCCCTGCGTCGGCCGCTCGGATACGCGATCCCGGCCGTGATCGGCGTGTTGGCCGGTATTTCGTTGGCGGCGGGCTGGCGGACCTTCGCGATGTGGCGGACTGGGTCGGACTTCGGCGAGACTGACCCCGAGTTCGGGTTGGACGTCGGTTTTTTTGTGTTCACCTACCCGTGGCTGCGTCTGCTGCTCGGGTTCGGATTCGCCCTGGTGTTGATCTCGTTGCTGTGCTCTGCTCTGGTTCATTACCTCTATGGCGGCATTCGGCTCCAGCCGCGCGGAGATCGATTCAGTGCCGCCGCGCAGACCCAGATCTCCGTGTTGATCGGCCTGCTGCTGTTGCTCAAGGCGGCCGGTTACTGGTTGGACCGCTACGGACTCGCCCTCAAGAGTGAGTCCCTGGGGCAGGGGTTCACTGGGCTCAAGTATCGGGACATGCATGCGCTGCTCCCCGCGAAGTCGATCCTCGTCGCCATTGCGCTGATCTGTGCTGTGTTGTTCTTCGTCAATGCCGTCCGTCCGTCGTGGTTGGTCGCCGGGGCCGGGGTCGGGGTCATGGTCGTTTCCGCGCTGGCGATCGGTGTCGTTTACCCGGCGGTGGTTCAGCAGTTCCAGGTTCAGCCAAGTGAGTTGACCATGGAGGCACCCGCCATCCAGCGCAACATCGATGCGACCAGACAGGCGTTCGGCATCGATGACATCGAGATCAATGACTACGACGCCAAACCCGTGCCGAACCAGCAGGTACTCGCCACCCAGGCACCCACGACGGAGGCAATCCGGATCGTGGATCCCGTTGTGGTTCCGCCGACCTTCAAGGCCCTCCAGCAGTATCGGAGCTTCTACTCGTTCCAGACGGCGCTCAACGTTGATCGTTACGACTTCGATGACCGGGTCAACGGGGCGGTGGTCGCTGCCCGCGAGATCAATCTTGACGGCCTGCAGTCGTCACAGCGCAACTGGGCCAACGACCACATGGTCTTCACCCATGGCTATGGATTCGTTGCCGCGTTGGACAACGCCAAACAACCCAACGGCAGCCCGGTGTTCTTTGAGTCCGACATCCCGACGAAAGGCAAGCTGGCGGTCGACCAGCCGCGAATCTACTTCGGTGAGAACTCCCCGGAGTACTCAATCGTCGGTGGTGTTCCGGGCACGGATCCGATCGAGCTGGACTATCCGGACGACACGGCCCCCAACGGGCAGAAAAACAACATCTACGACGGTCGCGGAGGTGTGCCCATCGGCTCGGGCATCGACCGCTTGCTATTCGCCACCAAGTTCCAGGAGCCCAACATCCTGCTGTCCGGCATGATCAACGAGGGCTCGCGGATCATGTGGGATCGGGATCCGCGCACGATGGTCGGCAAAGTGGCGCCGTGGCTAAGAACGGACTCAGACCCTTATCCGGTGCTCGTTGAGGGCCGGATCAAGTGGATCGTTGACGCCTACACGACGACCAACGATTACCCGTTCTCGACTCGGACCACCCTTTCCGACGCGGCAGGCACTACCGCCGCGCCGGGCGAAGGTCGAATGACCAGCCCCGGGACCGGTACCGGTTTCGCTCCTCCTCGGGACGAGTTCAACTACATCCGGAACTCAGCCAAGGCGGTGGTCGACGCCTATGACGGAACTGTGTCGATCTACGCCTGGGACGAGGATGACCCGATCCTGCGTGCGTGGAGTCAGGTGTTCCCAGGGACGGTGCAGCCCAAGTCGGCCATGCCGGAATCGGTCGTGCAACACGTGCGGTACCCGGAGGATGCTTTCTCCGTCCAGCGGTACATGTTCGCCCGCTACCACGTGACCAACGCGTCCGCGTTCTATTCGGGTCAGGACTTCTGGGTGGTCCCGAACGATCCGACCCGCAAGGACGCGGGTGTTTACCAATCCCCGTACTATCTGCGTTTGCAAA
>JAUYKX010000237.1 GCA_030699055.1 Candidatus Nanopelagicales bacterium | reverse complement strand
GCTTCAGCAACCCGGGCACGTCGGAGATGCACTTTGTCGCGGCTTTGGATTCGGTTCCGGAAATGCGTGGCGTTCTGACTTTGTTCGAGGGCGTGGCGACTGGCGCAGCCGACGGGTACGCGCGGATGGCCGGCAAGCCCGCCGCAACGCTCCTCCATTTGGGGCCGGGCCTTGGCAATGGCTTGGCGAACCTGCACAACGCCCGCAAGGGGTGCGTGCCGGTGGTCAACATCGTCGGGGACCATGCGACCTATCACCGGAAGTACGACGCGCAGCTGCAATCGGACATCGAGACGGTCGCGCACAACGTGTCGCGTTGGTACCGAACCTCGGCGTCCACCGGCGAGATCGCTTCGGATGCCGCTGAGGCCGTTGCCGCGGCATCCGGTCCGCCGGGCCAGGTGGCGACTCTGATCCTTCCCGCCGACGTGTCGTGGACCGATGGCGCCGAACCAGCGGCACCGGTGGCCCGGGCCGCACCGGAAATCGCGAGCGGAACCGATCTCGCCGCAGTTGCCGAGATTCTGAGTGGTGAGGAGCCGGCGGCGCTGTTCCTCGGCGGGATGACTCTCAGGGAGCCGGGCTTGGTTGCCGCGTCCCAACTCGCCCAGGCCAGTGGGGCGAAGCTGTTGACCGAGACTTTCCCCACGAGGCTGGAACGCGGCGCTGGTCTTCCGGTGGTCGAACGGTTGGGTTACCTGGCGGAGTTCGCCTCGGTCCAGCTGGCCGGCCTTCGTCATTTGATTGTCGTTGATTCCAAGGCTCCCGTGACTTTCTTCGCGTATCCCGGCAAGCCCTCGTATCTCGTTCCGGACGGGTGCGAGGTGCATCTGCTGGCGACGGGCGAGCAGGACGCAGTGGGAACCCTCCAGGCTCTGGCCGAGCTCATGGGCGTGGCGGGAAACGAGGTGGAACGGGCGCCGGTGGCGCGGCCGGAATTGCCTATTGGTCCTTTGGATGCCGATGGGGTGGCCAAGGCGGTTGGCGCTTTGATGCCCGAGAACGCGATCGTGTCGGAAGAGGCGATCACCTCCAGCTTGTTCCTTCCCATTCACACCGCTGGGTCTCCACGCCATGACTGGCTTTCACTGACCGGCGGTGCGATTGGCCAGGGGTTGCCCGTGGCGGTCGGAGCGGCCATCGCCTGCCCGGATCGGCCGGTGATCTGTCTGGAGGCCGACGGCAGCAGCATGTTCACGATCCAGTCGCTGTGGACTCAGGCCCGCGAAGGGTTGAACATCACGAATGTGGTCTACAACAACGGTGCCTATGCAGTGCTGAATATGGAACTCGGTCGAGTAGGGGCGGAGGCCGTGGGTCCGGCAGCGAAGTCGATGCTGGACATTTCGCATCCAAGACTCGACTTCGTTTCGATCGCTCAAGGCATGGGCGTGCCGGCAACCAGGGCAACGACCGGCGAGGAGTTTGTTGACCAGTTCCGGCGGGCAGTCTCGGAACCCGGGCCGCACGTGATCGAGGCTATGGTTCCGTCGTTGTTCTGAATTCGGGTCGGGTTTGATGCCAATTGACCGGTAGCATCGCGGTCGGCATTGCGCCGGGGAGAGTTGCGCGGGTCGGGTCGGATGAGTTTTGGCAGGGTTCGGTTGGCAGGAGGTCGGTCGGCGATGAGCGAAGCGGATTCAGCTGAAGTGCTCACAGTGCTCGTCTACAGCGATGATCGCGAGGTGCGCGAGCGCGTGATCAGATATCTCGGTCCCCGTTTGGGCAAGAGTGAACCGGGCCTGAGCTACGTGGAGTGCGCCACGGAACCGGCGTTGATTCGTCTCATGGATGGGGGCGGCATCGACCTGGCGATCCTGGACGGAGAGGCGACCCCGGCGGGCGGCATGGGAATTGCGCGACAGGTGAAGGACGAATTGAACCCCTGTCCGCCGATCATGGTGCTGATTGGTCGACCGCAGGATGCCTGGCTGGCCACCTGGTCGCGGGCTGAGGCCGTTGTTCAACATCCGGTAAATCCGGTGGAGTTGGCCGAGGCCGCGGCGGTAGTCCTCAAGGTGCGTCAGCCCGTGAGCGGAATCCGATAGATGGCGGAGATCTCGTGGCCGCAGGTGATCTTGGCCCTTACGTCCGGGGTGGATCTCAGGCCGGATCAGGCTTCCTGGGCCCTGGAAGAGATCATGGAAGGCAGGGCTGGCGAGGCGCAAGTCGCCGGCTTCTTGGTCGGAATGCGGGCTAAGGGAGCGTCTGGCAAGGAACTGAATGCGCTGGTGGACGTGATGCTCCGCCATGCCGTCGCCGTCGATGTCGAACAGCCCGTCCTCGACGTGGTCGGCACAGGTGGTGACCAGACAGGCACGGTGAACATTTCGACGATGGCGGCGGTTGTGTGTGCCGCGGCCGGTGCCAGAGTTGTCAAGCATGGAAACCGGGCGGCCAGTTCAGCTTGTGGGTCGGCCGATGTGCTGGAAAGCCTCGGTGTCGCGATCGAGTTGCCGGCCGTGGCGGTGGCGATGTGCGTTCGAAAGGTGGGAATCGGGTTTTGTTACGCCCCGGTTTATCACCCGGCGATGAGACACGTGGCGCCAGTTCGGCGGGAACTGGGGGTGCCGACCGTCTTCAACATTCTGGGGCCGTTGGCCAATCCGGCCAGACCGAAAGCTCAACTGATCGGATGCGCCGATGCGAAGCTGGCACCGGTCATGGCCGAGGCTCTCGCCCGCCGTGGGGTTCGGGCCCTGGTCGTGCGGGGCAACGACGGTATGGACGAGGTCACGACCGCAGGCGTTACCTCAACCTGGTGGGCTGATGAGGGCGCGGTTGGCGAGGGTTTGATTGACGCGGCCGCCTTCGGGTTGGCCCGGCCCGACCCGGGGGCGCTGAAGGGTGGAGATCCAGGCGAGAACGCCGAGATCGCTTGGCGGGTATTGGACGGCGGAAGTTCCGGGCGCCTGGCGTTCATCCGGGACGCGGTCGCGATCAACGCCGCGGTCGCCCTGACCGTGCTGGAGGAGCAGTTCATGGATGTCGGTGAGCCGTTGCCTTGCCGAATCGCCGCGAATCTTCCGCGAGCCAGGGACGTCATGGAGTCCGGGGCGGCCGGGGAGGTGCTCCGCCGATGGATCGAGGTGTCGCGGGATCTGGCCAGACTGACATGAGCGCTCCGCTGGCGGGCGTGCGGGTTCTTGATCTGACGCGCTTGTTGCCTGGAAACTATGCGACCTTGATCCTGGCTGGCCTGGGCGCCGATGTGATCAAGATCGAGGATCCGGGGTCGGGGGATGGAACCCGATTTGTCCCTCCTTGGACCCCGGCAGGGGAATCTGGGGCTCATGCGGTTCTGAATCGAGGAAAGCGTTCGGTCGGGGTTGATCTCAAGGTGCCTGCGGGTCGGGAATTGTTCCTCGAACTTGTTGGTCAGTCTCAGGTGATGATCGATTCATTTCGGCCGGGCGTGCTGGACAGGCTTGATTTGGGTTCCGATGTGCTGGCAGGTGCCAACCCATCGCTGGTGCATGTGACTATCGACGCTTTCGGGTCCGGTGGGCCGTTGGAACACGTCCCCGCTCACGACCTGAATACGGCTGGCTTCGCCGGAATCATTGGGCTGGCGCGGGACCGGGACGGTCGTCCGGCGATGCCCTCGATGCCAGTCGTCGATCACCTTTCCGGGTTACAGGCGGTCATTGCTGTGCTGGTCGGCCTCCGGGTGGGGGAGAGGGACGGCTACCGGGCCGAGGTTGCGATGGTCGATGCCGCAGCCTCGATTCTCACCCTCGCGGGGGGATACTTCGCCGCTACCGGCCAGTCCCCGCCGGCGCCGGAGACCTTGAGCGGCCAGCTGGCTTGCTACAGCTTGTACGAATGCCGGGACGGTCGCTGGATCACCGTCGGTGGTCTTGAGTCCAAGTTCTTCTCTCGAATGTTGGCCCTGATGGGTTTGGAAGACCTGGTTGGTCAGCAGTATGAGCCTGGTACCCAGGAGGATCTTCGGGAGACCTTGACCGAGCGCTTCCGGTCTCGAGACCGGGATGAGTGGCTTGAACTGCTGATGATTGAGGACACCTGTGTCGGGCCGGTGAACGACGTGGGCGAGGCTCTGACCGAGTCCAATCTTCGCGACCGGGGCATCGTCTCGGATATCGAGTTCCGGGACGGTACCCGGGCCCCGGCCGTTAGATCGGTGCCGTGGTTGGCTCACGCCGGGCCCATCGGTCGAATCGGCCACGACCGACCAGACGTTCCCGACCATTCGATTCGTCAACCCGCTCCCCGGCTTGGTGAGCACACCGAGGCGATTCTGCGTTCTGTCGGGGTCGATGCCGATCGAATCGCTCAGCTGGCGGCCGAGGGCGCGATCAGCGCGAAGTGAGGCGCGGGGCAACTCGGCATGACCGGCTGGGGTCTGATTGGGCAGGATGGGCAGGTGTCCGGAAGAACCCTGGTGATCACGAACGATTTTCCGCCGCGGGCGGGTGGGATTCAGGCCTTCGTGCATAATTTGGTGATTCGTCAACCACATGGTTCAGTGGTGGTTTTCGCGGCGGATTGGCGGGGCGCCGCCGAGTTCGACTCGAAGCTGCCGTTTCCGGTTTACCGGCATTCGCGAACCGTCATGTTGCCGACGCCCGCGACGTTGCGCCGGGCCCTGGATATCGCCACGGCTGAGGGATGTGACCGAGTGCTGTTTGGGGCCACGGCGCCACTCGGGCTGCTGGGGACCGCGTTGCGCAAGCACGGAATGCAACGTTTGGTGGGAATCACACACGGCCACGAGGCGGCCTGGGGGATTACCCCCGGCACCCGGGGGCTGTTGAGGCGGATCGGCGATTCCCTCGACACGATCACCTATCTCGGTGAATACACGCGCTCACGAATCGCCGGGGCTCTCTCGCCTGGAGCGGCCGACCGGATGAGGCGGCTGGTGCCCGGCGTGGACGCTGGGGAGTTCACGCCGGATCGCTGCGATGCGGGTTTGGAACTGCGCGAGCGACTGGGTTTGGCAGACCGACAAGTCATCGTGTGCGTGTCCCGGCTGATGCCGCGGAAAGGTCAGGACTCGCTGATCGCAGCATTGCCGCGCATTCGTCGCCGCGTGCCCGAGGCGGCTCTTCTACTGGTCGGCGGGGGACCGTATCGGGGAAAGCTGGAACGACAGGTGCGTCTCTCCGGGCAGGAACGACACGTGGTGATCACGGGGTCGGTACCGTGGGAGACCATGCCCAACCATTACGCGGCGGGCGACGTGTTTGCGATGCCCTGCCGGACCCGAAGATTCGGGCAGGACGTCGAAGGCCTTGGAATCGTGTACCTGGAGGCTAGCGCCACGGGTCTGCCCGTGATTGCCGGCGATTCGGGCGGGGCACCGGATGCGGTGTTGGACGAAGTGACCGGATTGGTTGTTTCAGGTCGGTCGGAGGCGCAGATCGCCGATGCCCTCGTCAGATTGCTGTCGGATCCCGGTCTCCGTGCCAGGATGGCGGAGACCGGCAGGGATTGGGTGACGACGGAGTGGCGATGGGACCGGTCTGCTCGACGGCTGGCCGACTTGCTCGCCGGGCCTGTTCCTTCGGCGTGACTTTCGCCAGACGAGAGTCAGAGCCCAGATCGTGGCGGTGACCAACAGGGCCACCCGCAGCAGTTGGAAGCCGGCGCCGGGCAGACGACCCGCAATCAGCTGGCCGTACAGGGCTGGATAGACGAATTGGGCGAGCACGGCGGTCGGAAGCAACAGGGCGATCACCGGTCGCATCAGTGTGGCCGGATTCAGCAGACAGACTGCGGCGATGCCAGCTACCCAGACCATGAATTGAGGCGAGAACACCCGACTAGTGGTGATCGACACGAGCACAATCACCAATGCCATATCGGCGATCGGAACACTCTCAAGGCGCCCGGTCAGACGCCCGAACGCGATGACGGCGATTGTTCCGACGAAGATCAGCGACATGATGAGAGACACGACGGCAGTACCGGCAGAGGTGACTTCCATGCAGCCGAACTGATACTCGGTGGTGATGTCGACCCCGACCATGCGGGCCAACACGAAGGGAGCCGCCCCAACGGACTCGATCTGAAGGCCCCGGTTCTTCTGGCCGGTAAGAAACGACAGCACGTCCGGACCCCAGGTGGCAAGGAGCAGCATGCCGCCCACGGCAGTTGCTGCGGCCGCTGCGACAAGAGGGGGAAGTTGGCGTCGGGGCCACGCCAATACCAAGAGGATGGGCCATACCTTGAGCAGCGCTCCCACACCGAGCAGGACACCGGCTCGGACAGGTTTGGCCGAGGCAACCAGGGCTAGTACGGCCAACAAGGTCGGAAAAATATCGAAGCGAGTGAGTAGGACCGGGCCGATGGCCGCACCTGCGATCACCCAGGCCCAGGCCGCCAGCAAACGGTTTGCCCTGAGTCCGCGGACCAGCAGCACACCAAAGATCGCGGCGTCAGCGAGAAGGGCCAGCAAGATAAATCCGAGCGGCTGTTGAGTGGGCACGACCGAGCCGAGCCAGAACACGAAGCCAGCCAAGGGCGGGTACTGCCACTTCTGACCCCCTGGGAAGTGTCCCGAAGCCATCACTTCCGACCACTGCATGTACAAGGTCACGTCATCGGCGACGCGATCTCCGGACGGGTACGGGAGAAGGCTCAGTGGCACGAGGACCAGGGCTAGCCGCGTCAAAGCCCAACCGACTATGACGCTGAGCTTCGCGGTCAATTTCTCGGCCCCTTTGATCGGTGGACAGGCTCGGGCTATTGTGCCTGCTCCATCACCCACCAGTCGGTAACCGGTGTCAGAACTGCTCCTGACTTTGCCGAAGTAGACCCAACTTGAGTGCCGACATCAGGGCCTGAGCCCGGTT
>JAUYKX010000064.1 GCA_030699055.1 Candidatus Nanopelagicales bacterium | reverse complement strand
ACATGATGGCAAGCGATAGTCCGATGTCGCCCACGCGGTTGGCCACGAAAGCCTTCTTTGCGGCAACCGCCGCACTGGGCTTGAACTCCCAGAACCCGACCAGGAGGTAGGACGCCAAGCCGACGCCCTCCCAGCCCACGTACAGCAGCAGGTAGTTATCCGCCAGCACGAGCAGCAACATCGCCGCGATGAACAGATTCATGTAGCCGAAGAACTTCCGGCGGCCGGGATCGTGCTTCATGTAGCCGAGTGAATAGATGTGGATCAGTGAACCGACTCCGGTGATGAGTAGGACGAACACCATCGACAACTGATCGATCTGCAGGTTGAACGGCGCCTGGAAGTCCCCGACCACCAGCCAGTCCCACAGGTGGATGCCGACCGGCCGCTCGTTGGCGGGCTTGGCCCACATCTGGAAGAAGATCGCGGCCGCAACGACGAACGAGCCCACCGGCATGAACGTGGCGAAGATGTGGCCCCACTTGTCCGTCCGCCTGCCACCAATGATCAGTACTGCGGCGCCGAACGCGGGGAATGCCAGCAGGAGCCACATCCACGCCGACACTCCCGTCGCCGCAGCGACCGCGTCAACCGTGGGACCGGTTGCGGTGTCGCTCATCGACGCACCCAGGGTGCTTGTGATGCTCACTTCATTCCTTCGCTGCCGGGGTCAGTACTTCAGTAGGTTCGGTCCGTCGACGGATGCCGACTTACGGGTTCGGAAAACAGTCATGATGATGGCCAGGCCGACCACCACTTCAGCCGCCGCGACGATCATGACGAAAAACGCAATCATCTGGCCATCGAGGTTGCGATTCATCTGGGCGAAGGCCACGAAGGCCAGGTTCGCCGAGTTCAACATGATCTCGATGCACATGAACACGACGATCGCGTTGCGTCGCACCAGCACGCCGAGCGCTCCCAGGGTGAACAGGATCGCCGACAGGCCGAGGTAATACTGCGGGTTCACTACAGATCACCTCCGGTATCCCGGTCAGGATCATGTGGATCCCCGGATTGCGCGGCATCCACCTGCGCCACAGTCCCACCGGTCGCCAAGGTCGTCACCTCGTCGATGTCCGCCATTGGAACCGCCTTGGCCTGATGTCGGGCCCGCAGAGCGGACGGGACCGATAGCGGCTCGGGCGTGGCGTCCGGCAACAGGGCCGGTGTATCGACCGCATTGTGTCGGGCATAACTGCCCGAGGCCGGGAGTACACCGGGATGGACCCCGGACCGGAAACGCTCGCGCGACAGCGACTCCTGGGTCGGGCGCGCCGTGTGCCGATCGCGATGCGCCAGAATCATCGCCCCCAACGCCGCCGTGATCAACAATGCCGAAGTCACCTCGAACGCCAGGAAATATCGGGTGAAGATCAGGGATGCCAAGCCCTCGACGTTTCCGCCGTGGACCGCATCGGCCGCCGCGACCGAGCCCGGAGTCGATCCGGCCAGGCCGTTACCGATCAGACCGATGAGCAGGGCCCCGAGACCCAACGAGAAGATCACAGCCATCCACCGCTGGCCTCTGATCGTTTCGATCAGCGAATCCGACGAATCAACGCCGACCACCATCATCACGAAGAGGAACAGCATCATGACGGCACCGGTGTAGACGATGATCTGCACCATTCCCAGGAATGGCGCCTCCAGCGAAACGTAGATCACCGCCAGATTGATCATCGTCATTCCGACGAACAGCGCCGCATGCACGGCCTTCGGCGACAGCACCATTCCCAGCGCCCCGACCACGGCCAAACCGCCACAGATCCAGAACACCAGTGTTTCGCCCACACCCGCCGCCATCAGAGAGGTCAGGTTCATGCCACACCCCGCGATTCCCGGCTCCCGCGTTCGGCGCCGCCGGCCCGCGCCTCGACCTCTGCCATCTGCTCCGGGGTGGCCCCGCTGACCTGGCCCCGGTAGTAGTCACCCTCGGTGGCCCCGGCGGCCATGGAGTGCGGCGGTGCGGCCATGCCCGGCAATAACGGAGCGAGCAGGTCAGCCTTCTCGTAGATCAGTCTCTCCCTTGAGTGATCGGCCAGTTCGTACTCGTTGGTCATGGTCAACGCCCGCGTCGGACAGGCCTCGATGCACAACCCGCACAGGATGCAGCGCGAATAATTGATCTGATAGACGGCACCGTAACGCTCACCGGGAGAATGACGCTCCACGTCCGTGTTGTCCGCGCCCTGAACGAAGATTGCATCGGCGGGGCAAGCCCAGGCACAGAGTTCGCATCCAACGCACTTCTCCAGTCCGTCCGGATGCCGGTTCAACTGGTGCCGGCCGTGAAAGCGCGGTTTGGGCGGGAACTTCTTCTTCTGTTCCGGGTACTGCTCGGTGGCCGTGTGGCGGAACATCGTGACGAAGGTCGTGCCGAAACCGCGCACTGCCTGGGGAAGCCTAAACATGCGTATCCCCTTCCTCCCGGCCCGCAGCGGCCGATCTCCCGGCGATCTGCCCGGGCAGCGGCGGAACGGGGAATCCATCCGAATAGGGGTCGAACCGCTGCGGGATCGGATGCCCACGAATGCCCCGCCGCAACCGCCGTTTGGTCGCGTGCCCGGCCAACGTGAGAAGAAGCACCGTCAAGAGCACGCCAGCTCCGACCGCCCAGGCATCCAGGTTCGCGATTACCCCGTCGGCGTGAAGACCCCCGATACAGGCAATGATCAATATCCACAGGATGGATACGGGTATCAGCACCTTCCACCCGAAGTGCATGAACTGGTCGTAACGGAAACGGGGCAGCGTGCCCCGCAGCCAGATGAATACGAAGATGAACAGGAATACCTTGATCAAGAACCAAATCAGCGGATACCAGCCGGTGTTCGCCGAATCCCACAGCGAGATCGGCCAGGGTGCGCGCCAGCCGCCCAGGAAGATCGTCGTAGCGACGGCGGAAACGGTGACCATGTTGATGTACTCACCGAGGAAGAACATGGCGAACTTCAGCGACGAATACTCGGTGTGGAAACCGCCGGTCAATTCCGACTCGGCCTCGGCCAGGTCGAAAGGTGCCCGATTGGTTTCCGCCACCATCGACGTGGCATAAACCATGAATGAGGGGAGCAAGAGCACGGCAAACCAGAGTTTTTGCTGAGCGTCGACGATGCCGGACGTGGACATGGTCCCGGCCAGCAGGAACACGGCCACGAAAGACAAGGACATGGAGAGCTCGTAAGAGATCATCTGAGCGCTGGATCGAAGGCCTCCGAGCAGCGGATACGTCGAGCCCGATGACCATCCGGCAAGCACAACGCCGTAAATGCCGATAGAGGCGATCGCCAGCACATACAGCAGGGCCACGGGAAAATCAGCGAGCTGCAACGGAGTGCGGTATCCGAACATCGAAACCTCGGGACCCAGGGGAATGACCGCCCACGCCGCGAAGGCCATCACCGCCGAGAGGACCGGGGCGATGATGTACACGATCTTGTCGGCCGCCTTCGGAAAGATCTCCTCCTTCAGCGCGAGTTTGATGCCGTCCATCAGGGTCTGCAACAGACCGAACGGCCCCGTGCGGTTGGGCCCGATCCGGTTCTGCATCCGACCGACAACCCGCCGCTCGAACCAGATCGTGAAGATCACGATTACGACCAGAAGAACGAATATTCCGACGACCTTGATGATCATCAGCCATACGGGGATGTTGAAGGCCCCTTCCGGTTCGATGACCGTCACCGGTTCGATGGCACCCAGCATCCGGTTCATCGGGGTCCTCCCGCGGCGATCCGGACCAGTCGACCTTCGACCGTCCCCAATTCCCGGTAGACCTCGGACCCGACAGAGTTGGCCGGAATCCACACCACCCCGTCAGGCATTTCGGTCAAGACCAGCGGTAGCGCAACCTCACCCCGATCGGTGGACACCTCGACCTCGCCCCCGCTGACGGCACCGATGCCGGCAGCCGTAGCCGCCGACATGCGGGCCACCGACTGACGACGGGTTCCGGCCAGGAAGTGGGCCTCCTGTTGCATCGACCCCTCGTCCAGCAGCTCACGCCAAGTCGACAGCACGGCCTGCCCCTGCGCGGGCGCGGCCGGGTCCGGGTCCGGGGCGACTGGGGACGGCGCGGGTCGCCCGGCGGTGACCCCGGGGATCGACTCCAATTCCGCCGCCAGACTCGCCGGATCCCCATTTCCGATCGGGGAACCAAGTTTTTCCGAAATCAAACCGAGTACCTGGCCGTCGGTCAGCGAGTACTCCTGACGCGATGCTTTCGGGAAATGGCGAACGCGCCCCTCCCAGTTGACGTAGGAGCCGGACCTTTCGGTGTCCACCGCCACCGGCAGGACGACATCCGCTTCGGCCGTCACCGCGCTGTGGCGGGTTTCGAGACTCACGACGAACCGTGCCTGGCGCAGGAACCCACGGAAGGCGGCCGGACTTGCCAGGTCATCGACGTCCATCCCGCCGACCACAGCGGCCATCGGGGCCTGCGATTCCCCCGACAGTGCCGCCGCCACCGCCTCCGAGAGGGTGCGACCCGTCCGCGCCGGAATCTGACCCCGGCTCACGCCCCATACTTCGGCAACCGCCTGCGCGGCGACGGGATCGGTCAACGACGCTCCACCCGGCAACAACCCCCGAAGGGCACCGGCATCCAGGGCCCCCCGTTCCCCGGCTCGCCGGGGAACCCAAGCCAAACGAGCGCCCGTCTGCTCCGCCAGGGCATGGGCCGCAGACCAGCCACCCTTGCTCGTCGCCAGTCGTTCGCCGACCAGGACGACGGCACCCGGCTCCCGCAAGGCGGCCGAAATCGTCGTTGCGGCGTCATCGAGATCCGGGCCGCCTGTGGCCAGGGCATCGAGCACGCCGGCCTCCGCCCCGGGCACCGTGGGCAACAAGGTCGCGCTGGTCTTGAGCAGGCCTGGTGTCGCCCAAGGGGCGACGGCCGCGACCCGCGTCCCGTGACGGCGCACCGCCTGGCGCAGCCGTAGGAACAGAATCGGTGATTCGTCCTCGGGCTCCAGACCGACCAACAGGACAATCGGCGCCGCGTCCAAATCCGCGTATGTCACCCCCAACCCGGTTCCCGCGACGCGAGCCGCCAGGAAATCCGCCTCCTCGGAGGAAGCGGGACGGGTACGGAAGTCGATGTCGTCTGTGGCCAGCGAAATGCGAGCGAACTTGGCGTAGGCGTACGCGTCCTCGCGGGTCAACCGACCACCGGGAACGACCGCCACCCGGCCACGAACTGGAGCCAACCCCTCCGCGGCAAACTCGATCGCCTCGGGCCAGGAAGCCTCGCGGAACTCACCGTTCTCTCGGATCAGCGGCACACAGATCCGACGTGAGTCCAGGTACTTGAAGGCGAACCGGCCCTTGTCACAGTTCCATTCCTCGTTGACCAAGGCGTCGTCACCGGCCAACCGTCGCTGAACCCGCTCCCGCCGGACATCGGTGCGCATCGCGCAACCGGCAGCGCAGTGCTCACACACGGTGGGAACCGACACCAGATCGAAGGGCCGCGCCCGGAATCGGTAGTCGGCGCTGGTCAACGCCCCAACCGGGCAGATCTGAATCGTGTTGCCGGAAAAGTACGAGTCGAACGGTTGATCACCGATCGCGATTTGCTGTTCGGCGCCTCGTTCCTTCAGGTCAATCAGCGGATCCCCCGCGATCTCGTCGGCGAACCGAACACAGCGCGTGCAGGATATGCACCGCTCCCGGTCCAGCAGGATCTGCTCCGAAACCGAAATCGGCTTCGCGAAAGTCCTCTTGGCCCCGGAATAACGACTCTCTCCGCGGCCGTTGGACATCTCCTGGTTCTGCAGTGGGCATTCGCCGCCCTTGTCGCAGATCGGACAGTCCAACGGGTGGTTGATCAGGAGGAACTCCATGACCCCTTGCTGGGCCTTGTCGGCCACGGCACTGGTCTGGCCGGTTCGCACCTCCATCCCGTCACCGAGCGGCACCGCGCAACTCGGCTGAGGCTTGGGCATGCCCTCGATGTCGACCAGGCACATGCGGCAGGCTGCCACCGGATCCAGCAGCGGGTGATCGCAGAACCTTGGGATGTCAATGCCGATCCGTTCAGCCGCCCTGATGATCAGGGTCCCTTTGGGAACGGTGACCGTGACGTCGTCGATGGTCCCGGTAACGGTTGCGACAACCTCGGTCACCGGTGCCGCGGAGGGGTCACTCACTTTGCCCGCACCTCCTCGAACACGATCGACGCCTGCTCATCGAACAGGCCGGCAGCGGGGGTGTGGGTTCCCTGTTCGAACTCACCCCGGAAGTACTTCAGGGCGCCGGGATACGGCGTGGCGGCAGCATCACCGAGCGCACAGAAGGACCGACCCAGAATGTTCGAGCAGATGTCCTCCAGCTTGGTCAGGTCCTCTTCCGTGGCCTTGCCCGCGACGAAGTCCTGCGCGAGTTGGTGCATCCACCAGGTGCCTTCCCGGCAGGGCGTGCACTTGCCGCAGGACTCGTGCTTGTAAAACGCCAACCATCCGGCGATCGCCCGGACCACGGACACGGTCTCGTCGAACACCATGGCCGTGGCGGTTCCCAACATCGTTCCCGCGGCGACCATGTCCTCGTAGGTCATCGGAACGTCGAGGTGTTCCGGTGTGAGCACTGGAACACTGGAGCCACCAGGCAGCCAGAACTTCAATTCATGGCCGTCCCGGATCCCGCCGGCATAGTCGAGCAGCTCCCGCATGGTGATCCCCAGCGGGGCCTCGAAGATTCCCGGATTGTTGACGTGTCCGGAAACCGCGAACAACTTGATCCCCGGGGACTTGACCGTGCCGAAGAAGTTGTACCAGGACGCACCGTTTCTGACGATGTACGGCACCGACGAGATGGTCTCCACGTTGTTGACGACCGTCGGGCAGGAGTAGAGACCGGCAACCGCCGGAAATGGCGGCTTGAGCCGCGGATGGCCCCGAAAGCCCTCCAACGAGCTGAGCAGCGCGGTTTCCTCGCCGCAGATGTAGGCCCCGGCACCACACGTGACGACGATGTCCAGGTCGAATCCGGAACCGAGAATGTCGCGACCCAGATAACCCGCGTCATGGGCCTGTTTCACCGCTGCCCGCATTCGACGGATGACGTGGGGCACTTCGCCGCGAATGTAGACGAAAGCGTGGTTGGCCCGAATCGCGAACGACGCGATGATCATTCCTTCGATCAGCGCGTGGGGATTCGCCAACATCAGGGGAATGTCCTTGCAGGCACCCGGCTCCGACTCGTCCCCATTGACCACCAGGTAGTGCGGCTTGCCGTCGCCCTGGGGCACAAAGCTCCACTTCATGCCTGTCGGGAAACCCGCGCCGCCACGACCACGGAGGCCGGATTCCTTGATCAGATCAATCACGGGACCGGGGCCCAGGGCGAACGCCTGCGACAAGGAGGTGTACCCGCCGTGGCGCTGGTAACCGTCCAGGGTGTACGAATCCGGCTCGTCCCAGTGAGCGGTGAGTACGGGAGTCAGTGGGGTGGTCATCGTCACTTCACCCGACCCGATTCGGAATCGCTCCGGTTCGATGACCGCCCGTCAGGAGAGACCATCCCGCGGGCCTGCGCTACCCGCAGACCGGCCAGCATTTCATCGGTCGCGTTATTGCCGCCCTGATCAGCGAGGCCATCGTCTTCGATTCCGGACAGCGAGCGCGCGGTCGCCTTGAACGAACGGATCAGGGGGCCCCGGGTCGACTGCACCGGGTCTCCCGCCCGCAACCGCGACACGATGTCTCGGGCCCGCTCCACGGTCATGTTGTCCAGGAACTCCCAGTCCGCCGTCATCACCGGAGCGTTGGTGCAGGCAGCCTGACACTCGATCCGTTCCAGGGTGACCTTTCCGTCGTCGGTCGTCCCCCCGTTGCCCACCCCGAGTTCGTCCGAAAGCACTTCCCAGATCCGGTCACCGCCGAGGATCCCGCACTGGGGATTGACGCAGACCGCCACGTGGTGTTCCCCGACCGGTCGCATCTTGAACATCGTGTAGAAGGTCGCCACCGCAGCCACCTCGGCCACCGTCAGGTCCAGAACCCCGGCTACGGCTTGCATACCCTCCTGGCTGACATACCCCTCAACCGATTGCACCAGATGCAGCATGGGAACGATTCCGGACCGGGCCCGAGGGTATCGGGCCGCGATCTCGGCCAGCTCAGCTTTGGTCTCTTCAGCGATGGCCATCAGCGATCCACCCCGCCCATGACCGGGTCGATGCTGGCGACAGACGCGACGACGTCGGAAACAATCCCGCCCACGCACATGGCGGCCGTCGACTGGAGATTGACGAACGAAGGATCTCTCAT
>JAUYKX010000190.1 GCA_030699055.1 Candidatus Nanopelagicales bacterium | reverse complement strand
GGATGAGTTCGGCGAGTTGTTCGGTGTTGATCGCCCATCATCACGAGTCCGCAGGCTGAGGGCTGAGGGTCACCACACGTTCACCAGCGCCGCCAGCCGCCTCCGCCTCCTGGCGGTGGCCCGATGAGAGGACCACGAATGTTGCCCGAATCCGTGCAGGCGTTCATCGATGCGGAGATCGCCGCCGCCACCACCGACTTTTCCGACTTGCGCGCGGTGTTTCTCAACGGGACGCTGAAGCGTTCACCGGAGCCGAGTCATACCGAGGGTCTGATCGGCATCAGCAACCACATCATGAGTGGGCTGGGAGTCCGCACGGACATCATCAGGGCTGTTGACCATGTGATCCCACCGGGTGTCTACCCGGACATGCGTGAACAGGGATGGCCCGTCGACGATTTCCCTGACCTCTACCGCAAGCTCATCGAACCTGCCGACATTGTCGTGCTGGCCTCGCCGATTTGGCTCGGTGACCAGTCTTCGATGACCCGGCTGATCATCGAGCGTCTATACGGCTGGTCGGGTGAACTCAACCCCGCGGGTCAGTGGTCGTATTACGGCAAGGTCGGCGGAGCGATCATCACCGGCAACGAGGACGGCGGCAAACACTGTGCGGCGCAAATGCTGTACGCCTTGTCCCACATCGGGTTCACGATCCCGCCGCAGTCGGATTCCTACTGGGTGGGGGAAGCCGGACCCGGACCGTCGTACCTGGACGACAATCGCGGAGCCGGCAACCACTGGAGCACCCGCAACACCGTCTTCGCGGCCTGGAACATGCTGCACGCGGCCCGTTCACTGAAGGACCAGGGCGGTATCCCCGTCTACGGCAACGTGACCACGAACTGGAATCTGTCCGTCGCCGACCATCCGAACCCCGAATACCGATGAAGAATCAGAGGATTGGCAGATGAAAGAACGCGCGGTAGACGTGGTGGTGGTGGGCCTGGGACCCGGCGGTGAGGATGCTGCTGGGAAGCTCGCCGAGGCGGGGTTGTCGGTGGTTGGCATCGAGAAGGAACTGGTCGGTGGCGAATGCCCCTACTGGGGGTGCATCCCGAGCAAGATGATGATCCGCGCCGCAAACGCGATCGCCGAGGCCAATCGGGTGCCGGCGTTGGGTGGCGAGGTGACGGTTTCCCCGGACTTCTCGACCGTGGCGGATCGGATCAGGTCCGAGGCGACGGACGACTGGAACGACCAGGTAGCCGTCGACCGGTTCACGGGCAAGGGCGGCATCTTCGTCAGGGGAGCCGCCCGCTTGTTGTCCCGCGACCGGGTGCTCGTCGGCGAGGACGTCTATGTGGCCGGCCGGGCGGTTGTTATTGCCGCCGGCACTTCAGCGGCCATTCCGCCGATCCCGGGCCTGGCCGAAACGCCGTATTGGACGAACCGCGAGGCCATCGCCACCCGCGAAGTTCCCGGAAGCCTGCTCGTGCTCGGCGGCGGGGCCATCGGGGTCGAGTTGGGTCAGTCGTTCGCCCGATTCGGTAGCACCGTCACGATCATGGAAGCGGCCGACCGGATCCTGCCCTTGGAGGAACCGGAGGCGTCCGAGATCGTCACGGCCGCCCTGGCCGCGGAGGGAATCACCGTGGCCACGGGGACCGCGGTGTCAAAGGTCGACCATGACGGTGCGGTGTTCGCGGTGACAGTGGGCGAGACCGTGATGACGGCTGAGCGCCTGCTGGTCGCGACCGGGCGCCGACCCGCACTGGCGGCGCTCAATGTCGACGCGCTGGATATCGGGTTGGGTTCCGGCGGTTGGATACCGGTCGATGAGTATCAACGCGTCGCGCCGGGGGTGTGGGCAGTCGGTGATATCACCGGTAAAGGTGCTTTCACCCACGTGGCGATGTATCAGGCACAAATCGCGGTGCGGGACATCCTGGGCCACGACGGCCCGCCCGCCGACTACAGCGCACTGCCTCGGGTGACGTTCACCGACCCCGAAGTCGGGTCGGTGGGGCTGACCGAACAGCAGGCCCGCGCCGCCGGGGTGGACGTTGCGACCGGCTCGACCCTGGTGCCGCACACGGCTCGCGGGTGGATTCACCAGACCGGCAACGAGGGCGTGATCAAGGTCGTGGCCGATCGGGACACCGGCACGCTGATCGGTGCCACGAGTGTGGGACCCACCGGCGGTGAGGTCCTTTCCGGGCTCGCGGTGGCCGTGCATGCACAGGTTCCGGTGGCGACGTTGCGGCACATGATCTATGCCTATCCCACATTTCATCGCGGCATCGAGGACGCATTGCGCGACCTCGCTATGTGATGCCCGGCGTCGATTGGGCCGACTACCTGGTGCGGTACCACCCGGAGCACCCCGGCATCACTCAGCTGCGGGTCGTCACCAACCGGCGGTCGCGATGGCCTCGGTGACCGCCGTTTCGAAGTCATCGACGGACCCGCCAAGCCGATCCAACGCCTCCGGCCCCAGGACGGGCTGGAGCGAGCCGTCCGACAGCCTGGCCAGCACAGCCGGCGTTCCCGTCCTTCGCGTCGCGGCCGAGACGTCAGCGGGTTGTTCGTTCAGGTGCAGCAAGACCACTGGAATTCCCAGCCGGGCGACCATCGAATCCCATTGCGGTTTTCGGCGGACCGGAGAGTGGGCGACGTCGCAAAGCGCGCAATGTGCGGTGCCCAGGAGTCTGCCGATGAAGTACTTGGTTTCCCCGAGCGGACCGCCGTCGGCGTGATAGATGCCGATCAGCTCCGTTACCGACGGGTTGGCGGTCATTTTCGCGGCCCCGAGCTGTAGCCGCCGGTGGTCTCGCGGCTGCTGCCCACCAAATCTGCGAGCTGCCCATGGGTCAGTTTCACGTT
>JAUYKX010000187.1 GCA_030699055.1 Candidatus Nanopelagicales bacterium | reverse complement strand
TTCGCAGATCACTGACGCTGACTGGCCCCGGCGAACTGCGAACGAGCGACAGGACTTTCTCGCGGCTCCCAAGCTCTGCGGGCGGTGGCGATTTCGCTGTCGCCAGCTGTCCGAGTCGCGAGAGACCCTTGGCGATCGTCTCCGCCGCGTTTATTGCCACGACGCCTGTATACCATGTGCAGGGAAAAGAATTAACACGGTTGCCATGGGGTAGAGTCGCGCGACAGAACGGTCTCGGTCGACTGGCGGCCCCCAGCGTGGAAATAGATTTGCACACAGTGGCACCGTGAAGGGAGATCGCAGCGTGACCCAGGTCCTGACGGAGCGTGCGCCGGTTGCCGAGGAGTCGGGGCGCGGACGTGTGCTCACGATCTCCACTGTCGCGTTCACGATCATGTTCGCGGTCTGGATGATGTTCGGGATACTCGGCCTCCCGATCCGCGCCGAGTTCGGACTGACGGACGTCCAGTTAGCCTGGATCGGTGCGGTGGCCATCCTCAACGGATCAATCTGGCGGCTGCCAGCCGGGATCATCACGGATCGTTGGGGCGGTCGACGAGTCATGGCCGCCATGCTGCTGTTCACCGCGATCCCCGCGTTTCTCGTCGCGAGCGCGAGCTCTTACACCATCTTGCTGTTCTACGCGTTTCTGGTCGGATTCGCCGGTAACTCGTTCAGTGTGGGCATCGCCTGGGTCGCCGCGTGGTGGCCCAGGCGACTACAGGGCACGGCGCTTGGAGTCTTTGGAGCGGGCAATGTCGGTGCCTCGGTAACGAAGTTCATTGGTCCGGCATTGATCGTCGCCGTACCGGCCGCGGGGTATCTTGGCGGGCTCATCCCCGGCGGCTGGCGGTTCGTGCCGTTCCTGTACGGGGTCATGTTGATCATCATGGCTGCCATCACCTGGTTCGTCTCACCACGTCACGACCACAAGCCCGGGCAGGGTCGTTCCTTCGTGTCCATGCTCACGCCGTTGAAGCAACTTCGGGTTTGGCGATTCAGCCTGTACTACGTGGTTGTGTTCGGCGCCTACGTGGCGTTGGCCATTTGGCTCCCCAAGTACTACGTAGACGTCTACGGTGTCCCGCTGATCCAAGCGGGGCTACTGACGGCGTTGTTCATTTTCCCCGCATCGCTGTTGAGGCCGGTCGGTGGCTACTTCTCCGACCGCTTCGGGGCCCGACGAGTCATGTACTGGACCTTCGGCACCATGCTCTTCGCCAGCGGAATCCTGATGATGCCTTACGGGTACATCGTCTTGTCGAAGCCCGACGGGACCACGTCCGAGGTGCTGCCGTGGAGCGTAAGCGTCTTCTGGTTCACGGTGCTCGTGTTCCTGATCGGGATCGCCATGGGCGTCGGCAAGGCCGCTGTCTACAAGCACATCCCCGAGTACTTCCCACATGACGTCGGGGCCGTGGGCGGACTCGTGGGTTGCCTAGGGGCCCTCGGCGGCTTCTTCTTGCCCCCGCTGTTCGCCTACGTGGGCGTGTGGACGGGGATGCCGCAGTCCACGTTCCTGGTGTTGTTCGTGCTGACGGCCGTCGCTGCCGTGTGGATGCACGTCACCGTCATGAAGATGCTGCATCGGGCCAGCCCGAAGCTGGCGAACAAGTTCGAACACGACCAAGCGGTCCTGCCCGGCGGTCCCGCCGAGTCAGACACGACTGAAACCCACGAAAGGACGGGCAGCATCGCATGAATGCCCCAATCTCCGCGCCTGTGAGCAAGGGCCGTGACTGGCTCGACTCCTGGAATCCCGAGGACCCCCGGACGTGGCAATCGCGTCTGGCGTGGAAGACGTTGTGGATCACGACGTTCAACCTGACCCTGTGCTTCATCTCTTGGTTCCTGGTCTCGGCCCTGGCGCCGAAGCTGAACAACATTGGGTTCTCGCTATCCAAGGAACAGCTCTACTGGCTCATCGCCATGCCCGGCCTGGCCGGTGGAACCTTGAGGCTGATCTGGACTTTCCTCCCGCCGATCATGGGGACCCGGAAGCTTGTCACGGTGACAATGGCTCTGCTTCTGCTGCCGATAGTCGGGTGGGCCATCGTCGTGCAGAACCCAAGCACACCGTTCTACGCGCTGCTGATGCTGGCAGTGCTTGCCGGCATTGGCGGCGGTGCGTTCTCCGGGTTCATGCCGAGTACGTCGTACTTCTTCCCGAAGTCGAAGCAGGGCACCGCGCTCGGCCTTCAGGCCGGAATCGGAAACTTCGGCGTCAGCATCGTCCAGTTCGTGACTCCCTGGATCGTCGGCATCGCGCTGCTGGGCGGCACGCTGGGCGCATCCCAGCATTTCGCCGACCCGGCCAAGGGAATCGACAAGTCCGTTTGGTACCAGAACGCCGGGTACATCTGGGTTCCCTTCGTGATCGTCGGAATCGCGCTCGCGTGGATGCTCCTGCGCAGCGTTCCGGTCCAGGCCCGGGGGCTGAAGGAACAGTTCGACATCTTCGGCAACAAGCACACGTGGCTGATGACCGTTCTCTACGTCATGACGTTCGGCACGTTCTCGGGTCTGGCTGCGGCTTTCGCGCTGCTGATCAACAACGTCTACGGTTCCGCCGCATTTGGCGCTGAAGGCATCGATCCGCTGAAGTACGCGTTCTGGGGTGCGTTGGTGGGATCGGTCGCCCGCGTGGCGACGGGTCCGTTGGCCGATAGGATCGGCGGCGCGCCGCTGACCGCCGTGTCAGCCATCGGAATCGCCGGAGGCGCGGTGTTCACGGCGTTCCAGTTGTCGCCGACGTCGGTGGATCAGTTCCCTGCGTTCTTCTGGGGCATGATGGTGATCTTCTTCGCCGCCGGCGTTGGGAATGCCAGCACGTTCAAGCAGATGCCGATGATCTTCCCGCCGCGCCAGGCGGGCGGCGTCATCGGTTGGGTCAGCGCGATCGCGGCCTACGGACCTTTCCTGGTCAGTGTCCTGCTGGCGACTATCGCGCCGTCGGCCTTCTTCTTGGGGCTGGCCGCGTTCGCGCTGATCGGGCTCGTCCTTACCGTGGCGTTCTACGCACGGCCTGGGGCTGAGAAGAAGTCCTGACCGGCAGCCCTCTACCAGGTCACCTCGTCGGCTGGTCGTGCCTCCTGCGTCACGATCTGTGCGATGGACCCGTCGTGGAGGCGGATGATCCTGTCAGCGATGGTCGCGATGCCTGAGTTGTGGGTCACGATGACTACGCAGCGCTGGCCCTCCTCCGCCGTCTGCCTCAGCAGCCCGAGCACCTGCCGACCCGCTGCTGTTGGCCGCCCGACATTTGTCCGGGGAAGTGATCGGAGCGCTCGAGCAGATCGACGGCGGTCAGAGACTCGGTGACGCGCTCGGTCAGCTCGCGGCCGGAGGACGTGTGAGTCAGCTCCGGGATGACGCGCACGTTCTCCTCTGCCGTAAGCGTCGGGATCAAGTTGTAGAACTGGAAGACGAAGGCGATGTTGTCGCGCTGAATTGTGGCGAGCTTCTCCGGGCTCTGGCCGAGCAGGTTCTGGCCGTTGATGACGACGACTTCACGGGAGTACAGCTCAAGGTTGACGTCGCTTAGGGCGTTGACCTGCGCCTCGCCCTCTCCGTAGATCCTGGTAACGCCTGACAATGACGCCAGAACCGCTCCGGCCATGAGTCACTCCAAACCGCGCGTGGCATGTGGCCCATCGGGATGGGCCGATCGAGCCATCGCCTTGGATCATGGCAGGCCTCGCGGGATTTCGCGTCGGAACCTCCGACGCGGTCCGGAGGTCGGCCTGGTCAGCCACTGATCAGTTGGTGAGCTCGCTGGAAGGAAACCCCTAGCGCTGTACCGATATCACGAACCGATAGCCCGGCGTCTGCGAGATCCTTGGCCGCGACCCGAGCTTGGGCAGCCGCTTTGGCCTGGGTCGCCGCAGCTGTTTCGCGTAGCCGCAGGG
>JAUYKX010000181.1 GCA_030699055.1 Candidatus Nanopelagicales bacterium | reverse complement strand
CACCACCAGACGCATGGACGGAAGGCTAACTTCACCCGGGGATGTCCCCGGCTTACCGGGTGTAGCGGCTGTTTGTCAGACTCTTCGCCGGCGGGGTGCGGTGGCCGGGCGTGGCGCCCGGAGAAGCCGGGCCGCGAATATTGGGGGCCGCCGAGTGATCAATGGATCGATGAAGGGACGGCAATGGCCTCAGATCGCGCAATGCCCGGGCTCGTGGGGGTGGCCGACGGCGCCGCCGCCATCGCGGGAACACTCGCCGGGGCGGGCATCCGACTGGAAACCGCTGACGGCAAGCAGGTCAAATCGGAAAGTGCCGCCCTGGCGGCGGCGATCTGGTTCGCCTACTTGAACGAGGCCGCCAGGATGGTTGACGAGGAGTACGCGACGCGTGATGACGTCGACGCGGCGATGCGTTTCGGGTGTGGCTATCCGAAAGGGCCGCTGCTTCAGATCGACGAGATCGGCCTCGAACGGACCATTAACGTTCTCGAGGCCTTGGCCGAGGTCAGCGGCGACCCCCGGCATCAACCCGCCGAAGGCCTGGCCCGTCGGGTGGAAGCTGGCCAAACCGGCCGGGAATCGGGTGCCGGTTACTACCGGTATGACCAGGCAACAGGTGAGGTTGTCGATGACGCGTCCGGTGGATCGGCCGTCGAAGCAGGGCGTGAAATCGGCGCGGTCGGCGTCGTGGGCTCGGGCACCATGGCGACCGGAATCGTCGAAGTGTTCGCTCGGGCCGGTCATCCGGTGGTGGTGGTCGCGAGGAGCGTCGAGAAGGCCGACGGGGTGGTCGCGGGCCTGACCAAGTCGTTGGACCGAGCGGTGTCCAAAGGTCGTCTGAGTGAAGAAAACCGGTCGGAAATCCGGGCTTCCGTAACCCCCACCAATGATCGGGCGTTGCTAGGTCAGGTGGATCTGGTCGTTGAGGCGATAGTCGAGGACATTGGCCCGAAGCGGGAGCTGTTCAAGTCTCTCGACCAGGTGTGCCGTCCCGGCTCCATCCTCGCCACCACGACGTCCAGTTTGAGCATTGCCGACATCGCCTGGTCCACTTCTCGACCTCAAGACGTGATCGGGATGCATTTCTTCAATCCGGCCGCCGTCATGAAGCTGGTGGAGGTTGTTTCCACCTGGGACACCAGTGACGATGTTGAGGCAACCGTCGTCGGGTTGTGCCGCCGCCTGGGGAAGGTCCCGGTTCGGTGTGGCGACCGGGCCGGGTTCATCGTCAACTACCTGCTCTTCCCATATCTGAACGATGCGGTGAAGGCACTGGATGCCAGGTTGGTTTCAGTCGAAACTTTCGATGACGTGATCAAGCAATGGCAGGGTATTCCTCTGGGTCCCTTCGCCCTGTTGGATGTGGTCGGCAACGATGTGTCCCTGGCCATCGAGCGGACAATCCACTCCGCGTTCGGGAAGCCCTGCTACCAGCCGGCCACTGGACTGGAGAAGGTCGTCGCCGAAGGCAAGCTCGGTCGCAAGACCGGAAGCGGATTTCACAGCTACGGCTGAAGCGGGGACCTCGACCGTGGGACGAAGGAACGCTCGAAGGAAGAGGGCGGGCGGTCGGGGGGAAACCACCAGGCCGCTGCCCGGGATGGGTGTTTTCCAGCCCGAGCGGGTGTGGACGGGCGGGGTCGGCAAATCGGGCGGCAAGCCGGGCGGGGAACGAGGCGGAACATGGGTGGAACGGAGCATCTCCGGCGCCGCTGCCGTGAAGGACTACCGATGTCCCGGGTGCGATCAGGTGATTCGGCCGGGAACGGCGCACGTGGTCGTGTGGCCGGGAGATTTCGCCGGTGGCGGTGAACTTCGGCGACATTGGCATGTTGCGTGCTGGCGGCGGGAAGCCAGACGACTCGGGTTGACTCCGGAACCGTCGGACCTACGCGGTGGGGACCGGTCCGGGTGATCGGCGACCAGTCGGGTTCCGGCTCTGGCGAAGGGCGGCCGATCACGGCCAATTCCGTATTGCCCGCCATCAGGGAGCCGATCGTCATCCGAACCTCGGACGGCTTGGACCTCGTCGGGGAACTGGCTCTCCCAGCTGACCGGGAACCGGTCGCCACCATCGTGTGCGTCCATCCCCTGCCGACGCAGGGCGGAATGATGGATTCGCACCTGTTCCGCAAGGCCGCCTGGCGGTTGCCGGCCCTCGCTGGGATCGCTGTGCTGAGGTTCAACACCAGGGGAACGGATAGTGTCGCCGGGCGCAGTGACGGCGAGTTCGATGGCGGCGGGGCGGAGGGCCTCGACCTGGCGGCAGCCATCTCGTTTGTACGTGATCGTGACCTGCCGAACCCGTCGTTGGTGGGTTGGTCGTTCGGGACTGAAGTGATCTTGCGGCATCCGCCGGATTCTCCGGTGGCCGGGGTCGTGCTGATCAGTCCGCCACTGAGTGGAGTGGCGGAATCGGACCTGATCGGATGGGCCAGTCGCCCCGAGTCGATGATTGCCCTCATTCCTGAGCTGGACGACTACCTGCGACCGGTCGAGGCCGAGGAGAGATTCGCGGTGTTGCCCCGCGCGGAACTGGTGGCGGTGCCTCGGGCCCGGCATTTGTGGGTGGGAGAGCCGTTCGTCAGGGTCGTATTGGACACGATCGTCAGGGCGGCGTCACCTGGGCAACTGGACGGGGAAGCCGGTGGCCTACCGGAGTGTTGGTCAGGTCCGATGCGCAGGTGGTCCGACCTGGCCGCCGCAGCGGCGCCGCCGAGCGAACCCGAGCCTCGGGGAGGATGATCGGAGATTCAAGTCGGTACCGCAGGACTGCCGATGCAAAGTCCGGCGGGGTGGTTCCCGAGGAAGGGCTGATGTCGTGATCCTGGGTGGCAAGTCGCGGGGTCCCGGGATCGGACTGGACATTGGCGGCAGTGGAGTCAGGGGTGCGGTTGTGATCCGCCGAGGGGCCGATCTGGTCGTCACCAAGATTGGCCAGGTCGCACTGCAGCCGGGTGCCGTCCGAGAGGGACAGATCATGCAGCCCGAGACGGTGACTCAGGCGTTACGGGAGTTGCGCCAGGCGCTGAAGTTGGGGAAAGCACCGGTTGTCCTCGGTTGTGAGCAGTTGCGCACTTTCGTTCGCGCGATTGTTCTGCCCTGGATTCCACCCAAGAACCGCATCGAGTCTTTGCCATTGCTGGCTGCCGACGTCATCCCGATGACGCCGGAGGAAGC
>JAUYKX010000058.1 GCA_030699055.1 Candidatus Nanopelagicales bacterium | reverse complement strand
GAAATCGAGTACCGCGCCGTGGGCACGCATCGACGGGTCCGAGTGTCCTCACTCACCGACTACCTTCGCCGCGACAACGAGACCCGGCGCAAAGCTGCAGATGAGCTCACGACGTTGTCCCAGGAACTCGGCCTGGACTAGTTGTGGCTTTCATCGTCGTCTACGACGCAAACGTCCTGACCCGAACGTGGTCCGCGAAGGGGCGTTCCGTGGGGTGGTGGGGTTTGGGTGGTCGGCTGGTGTCGCACGAAGCGCTGTTCAACGCCGATCAAGAAACTCGCGGCCATATTTTGGCCACACACTTCACGCCAGGTGTTTCAACGAGTCTGATTTGGTCCATCCTGGGCGCGCCGCCCACGGTCGAGTGGCGAAACCGCGATGCCGGCTGGAGACTTGCACGGCAGGCTGATAACTGGTTGTGTTCGAGTGATGTGCTGGGCCCGCGTTGACCAGAGCCGGTCGACAGTCGATCAAGGAGGAGAACGCCAATGGCGGTTGACATCGAAGTGCGGCTGGACGAAGGCCATCGACTTGTCGGGGGGCTGCGCGACGAATTGGCTGTAGCAAGCGGTGCGGTTGATCAACTGGAGCGGTTCCTCAAAGACGGTGATCGCATTCTCCGCCAGGTTGATGCCGGTCTGGTGGCCGCCGAACGGGCCGTTGAACAAGGGAAACGCGCGTTTCCGTTTGTCCTGGTTGGGGCCGGGATTGCGAGTGTGGCCGTCGCCATCGTGATCGTGCGGCGCCGTCGCCGCCATCGTGAACTGGACCGGCAGGCCGTGGCCACTGCCGCTCCGGACGAATGAGGCGATGACGGGATCGCGGCCTCGACGCCGGCTGCGGTGCCGTGACCTCAGCGCCATGCACGTGCCCGAGTACCTCGCCACCGTGAAGACCGCTGGCCGGTCTCGGGATCCTGGACGGACCCAGGACCGTGCGCCGGTTGGCGGTCACCCGGCGAGCATGCTGTGTGCTCAAACGTATCTATTTGATACGCTCAAGCACATGAATCAGCCGATCTTTGACTCCCTCGTCGAAACGGCCTCCGATCATCACGGCTACGTGACGACCCTCCAAGCCCGAGATGTCGGTATCGACCCCACCCAGATGCGTCTGCTCGCTCGCCGTGGCCGCCTTGAGCACGTGGCTCGTGGCGTGTACCGGGTGCCGGTCCTACCCCGCTCTGAGCATGATGACCTGGCTTTCGCCGTGGCCTGGGCGAGGGGCCGCGCAGTGATCTCCCACGAGTCTGCCCTTGTCCTGCACGGCCTATCGGATGTCAACCCATCCGTCGTCCACCTAACTGTTCCGCCTGATAACCACCCCCGAGCGCAGGGCTCAGGGCCCGTTCGCATTCATCGGTGTGCTCTCCCGGAAGGTGATGTGACGATGGTGGACGGCCTGCCGGTTGCGACCGTGGCGCGCACCATCGTGGACTGCCACGAGCTGGGCACCGACCCAGCCCAACTCCGCCTGGCCATCCGCCAGGCCCGGCAGTCGGGGGAGCTCTCGCCAGCCAAGGCGGAGTCACTCGAGAGCTTGCTCGATCGCCGGGCGGCGCAGCGATGAGTGGCGCCTACGCCTCGGCTCCCAAGAACCTGCGTTCCCTGCGAGACCGGGTGATGCATGTCTCGCGGCGGGATGGGCTTGCCTTCGGTCGTCTTCAGCAGCACATCGGGCTGCTCGTCGTGGCTCAGTTCATGGGCGCTCTCACGGACGAGGAGGGCCAACCGCAGCTCCTCATCAAGGGAGGGTCGGCGCTGGAGCTGCGGCGGGGACTCGAGCAGTCTCGGGCCTCACGCGACCTCGATGCCGTGACTCGCCACGACCTGGAGATCATCTGGCAGGCCCTCGCCACCGCGTCATCGCGTGGGTGGGAGGGCTTCACGGCCGTGCTTACCGAACCCGAGGTGATCGAGGTTCCAGGTCTGGCGTTGAGGCCGCGGCGCTTCACGGTGAAGCTGAGGTACCAGGGTGCTCCGTTCGTGTCAGTCCCCGTCGAGGTCTCTCCCCAGGAGGCGGGCAACACTGACGACGTCGACTGGACGCATTCCCCAGCCTTCGAGCTGATCGGCCTGCCCTTGTCGCAGCCCATCCCCTGCATGACGATTCCATGGCAGATCGCACAGAAGCTCCACGCCGTCACGGCCAAGCTACCCGAGGGCAGAACCAATGATCGAGCCCACGACCTGGTGGACCTGCAGATCCTCCAGGCCCTCATCGTGGACGAGTCATTGGTGCCCGTTCGCCAGGCCTGTATCGAGGTATTCGAAGGGCGGGGGCAGCAGGCGTGGCCCCCGACGGTGACGGCGCTTGGTTACTGGCACCGGATCTATGTAGAAGCGCTCTCGTCAGTGGAAGGCCTGGGGCTGGCCCCCGACGTTCGGGAGGCAGCGATGGCCGTCAACTTCTTCATTCAGAAGGTGGACGAGGCTGAGGTGTAACCGGTCGGGCGCCGGCCGACTCCGGTGCGGCGATGTAGGCCTGAGCACAAACGGTTTCTGGGCTTACGCAACTGGTTCCGCGTAGGCCCAAAGGCGGATTCTGACGGTTCAGGGGTGCGTCCACGACAGATTCCGAAACTTTTCGTCAGCGGAACCGTAACCCTCGATTAAGCCGAAACAAGTGGGCTCATCGCGGACTCAGGCGGCCTGAAAAGCGTTGGTACACAACGATTCCCGAATCACCGAAATGCCCCGCTGCGCACTTGTCATGCGTAGGTCCGGGGTTCGATTCCCAGAGGCGGCTCAATGGAGGGAAGCGCGCGTTTCCGTTTGTCCTGGTTGGGGCCGGGTTTCCCCCCCATCGGTCGATTGGGTGAGCCGGTCTGCCCATCGAGCCCCACGATCAAGGGCCTGCCCCAACTAGCCTGGGCCAGGCCTTAGCCTGAATCCGTGGAGGTGATCTTGGGTAGTTCGGTGTGGGAATGACGAAAGTGCCGTCTTTGCGGGAAGAATCGGGTTTGTTGACCACCTGATCGACCTGCAGAAGAAAGGCACTTTCAGTGCGACTATCTCAT
>JAUYKX010000174.1 GCA_030699055.1 Candidatus Nanopelagicales bacterium | reverse complement strand
CCTTCCTGCCCCCTCGGGTCTCCCAGATTCCCTCGTCGGGTTGATCCCAATGGGCGGCCAGCCAATTGGTTACCGAGACGATGTCCATCCAGGCGTCGTGGCCGAGTAGTCGACCGGCTTTCGACATCTGGTAGACGGCATCGAGTGCTTCGCCATAGATGTCCAGCTGTAACTGGTCGACGGCGCCATTACCGATGCGGACGGGCGCCGATCTCTCATAGCCCTCGAAATTCGTCAAATCTTCTTCGACCAGGTCGGTCCTGCCGTCGATCCGGTACATGAGCTTCAGCGGGCCCGATGGATGATTCGAAGCCGTGGCGACGCGCTCGGCCAGCCATTTGAGGAACTCGGTGACTTCGTCGGTGTAACCGAGTTGAATCAGAGCCGTCAGGGCGAATGACGAATCGCGTACCCACGAAAACCGGTAGTCCCAGTTGCGTGGGCCGCCTACCTTCTCCGGGAGGCTTGTCGTCGGAGCGGCGACCATGGCCCCGGTGGGCGCGTAAGTGAGAAGCTTGATCGTTACTGCGGACCTGTTGACCATTTCGCGCCAGCGGCCGACGTAGGTTCCGCGGTTCACCCAGGTGCGCCAGTAGTTGATCGTGTCGTTGAGCATGCGGGTTACCCGTTCGGGGGCGAGAGTGCCCGCTTCCCGGCCCACGGGCCCGGTGGACAGGATGAAGCCGGAGTTCTCCCCCTCCTTCAGGGTGAACTCGCTGCGGGCGACTCCGTTTCGGCGATGCTTTCCTCCGGCGTGGCTGAGCTTGGCGGTGGCGTGGAGCGAAAGCTCGATGTCGTCGGAGGTGAACAGCGCGTGATGGTCGGTCAGGGTCAGTTCGTGCTCGGCTCGCCCGTAGTCGAACCGCGGGGAGCACTCCATGCTGAACGTGATCTCTCCTCGTACGACCCGCGCCAGGCGGAAGATCTCGTGCGTGTCGGAGGCAGTCTTGGGCTGATCGATCGGCATGAAGTCCAGTACTTCCGCCACGCCCGCTTCTGTGAGATAGCGGGTAAGGAGAACGGCGGTGTCGATCATGTATAGCTGCTTGATCACCGGATTTGGTTCAGTCACCGTGAGTCGGAAGTGGCCTCCGTCGTCGGCGTCGAGTATCGAGCCGAAGATGCTGGGGGAGTCGAAGCGTGGCGCGCAGAACCAGTCGATCGTCCCGTCCTTACCGACCAGCGCCGCAGTCTGCAGGTCCCCGATCAGGCCGTGATCTTCAATGGGTAGGTAGTCCGACATGGGCGCAGGTTACTGGCCAAGGTCGGATCACGCGATGCCGATTCGGCCGCTTGGCCGTGAAGTTTCGGGTCAAATGATGGTCAACGGCCCGTGAAATTTGCGGGCCGCCGATCCCGGAAGCTGTCCAGCCCCTCGAGGGCATCCTCACTGGACATCAGTTTCGCCAACGTCGGGGTGAGATGCTCCCGGGCGGAATCGATACCGGCACCGGTTGCGATGCGGGCATTGGCCAGCGTGGATTGGACCGCGAGCGGGGCCTGATCAGCGATGGTCTGGGCGATGCGCAGTGCGCGTTCCGTCTGTTGACCCACCGGAACCACTTCCTGCACGAGACCAATCCGGAGAGCCTCTTGAGCTCCGAACTCCTCCGCGGTGAGCAGAAACCGCATGGCGTTGCCCCAACCGAGTTGAAGAGGACCTCTGATCGTGGCCCCACCGAACGGCATGATTCCCCGACCGATCTCGAGCTGACGGAAACGGACGTCATCGGCGGCGATGACGATGTCGCTCGCCAATGCGAGCTCGATTGATAACGTGAAGGCAATCCCCTGAACAGCCATGACGACCGGCTTGGGCACCGGGGGAGCCCACAGGCCAAACGGGTCGTAGCGGTGATTGCCGGTCAGGGCGATTGGTCCGCGGGAGGCTACTTCCGGTGCGACTTCGGCCAGGTCCAGTCCGGCCGAGAAGTGCTCGCCGTGGGAGAAGAGAACGCCGGCGCGCAGATCACCGTCGTCACCCAGCGCCTCGTAGGCCGCACCCAGCTGATCGATCAAAGCTAAGTTGAAGGCGTTGTACTTCCGCGGTCGGTTGATTCCGATCAGCAGAACGTGACCTTCGCGCTCAGTCGTGACCAATGCCGGGTCTGATAGCTGTGAACTGTCGATACTTGAGTTGTCGGGCATAAGCGATGTTCCCATCCGATCGGCTTCGCGCTGTGGTGTGCCTCGCGCGAGTCTGGTGGGCGAGTTTCGCGGGTGAGACCGGGTGATTGAACCGGAAATCCCTTCGAAGTCGCCTCTCGAAGGCTATCGTCAAGCAAATGGCCAAGAAATCTGTTCGACGTACCGGGCTTGTGCTGGCAACGGTTCCGGTGGTGGTCGGGTCGGTCCTGATGTCCACTGCCAGCCCTTCGATCGCCGCCGATCCGCGAAGCGGGTTGCCGGGTGACCTGGCCTCCCTTTACCGCGATGCGACGCCGCCCACGTCGGTTCCGATTGCCCGTAGCGCGGTTCGATCAGCGCGAAATGTGCGGGCTGCTTCCCAGTGCTCCGGATACCTGTGGACCCCGGACAAGAAGGACGCTCGACAAGCGGAAGCAATCATGTCGGGTTGGTTCAAGCTGGATCGGTACGGCTACATGCGCCTGCCCGCCAATCCGAACTGGCGCAATCAGAGCACACTCAACAGCAGCGGAAACGGAGCGCAGCACTCGCTGTACTGGGCCTTGCCCCTGCTGCGCACCGGTTTGGCCAATGGTCGGCCGGACATGGTCGCCCGGTTCTTCCGACTTGTGGACGACTGGCTTCGTGACAACCCGGTGAGGCGTCCGCGTTCATCCCAGGCATACGGGCAGATCGAGAGTGGTTTTCGGCTGATCACGTTGGCGTGTGCCGTGCAGTACGGGGGGCCTCGCTCGGGTCGATACGTGAAAGCGATGAAGGTCCAGGCCAAGTACATGGTGCGACGCTGGCGGCTGGTGAACAACGCTTCGTTCCATCAGGCATCGGGTATTTTCGCCGCAGGGTGTGTGGTGGGCAACCGCAGGTTGAGATCCCGAGCCCTGTCGTACCTGAATCGGTCGGCATCCGCGTTGATCCAGCCGGACGGATCAGTGTTGGAAGGGTCGTTGGAGTACGCCCGGGCGACCTACATCTGGACGCTTGACCAGATCAACAGATTGCGCGGTTGTGGGGTTAACCCGCTGGCGGGCCTGGCGCGCGCCGAACTAATTCCTGGGTTCCTGGCTTTCGGTATTCGGCCGGACGGCAAGTACGAGGCCATCGGAGACGGGGCGGCGAAGGAGGCCATCGCAGCTGACGCTCCGGGAGTCGGGACGTTCGAGTACGCAGCGACGGGAGGCGCCCGGGGACGCTCCCCCGGATCGCGCTATGCCCGGTTCGGGGCCGGGTTTATCTTCGGTCGTTCGAGTTGGGCTGGTGGGGCCGAATTTCCGGCTGCCACCTTCTACTCGCTGCGGACGGGTTCTGGACCCTCGTCCGTGTACCACGCCCACGCGGATGCGGGGGCACTGACAGTTCACGCGCGGGGCTCCCAATTGTTGTTCGACGCCGGTCCCTACTACGGGTACTCCGCCTTGCGCGAAAGGGCGAGCCACAACCTCGCGTTGATCGAGGGAGTCGGATACCGATCCCCCGCGCCGAAGGTTCAGGTGGCGAGATCGGATGCTTCGGGTGATATCACGACGTTGCTGGATCGCGCTTACGTCCGTACGGGAATGGTGCGAACCGTCTGGTACGACCGGATGGGCGAGTTTTTCGTGGTGATCGACGACGTGCGACAGCGGAAGCCAACGCGCAAGAGGGGAACCGTCGTTCAAAACTGGAACCTGGGTCGTGATCGAACGGTTCGTCTGGCGGGTTCGTCGGCCCATACCGAGGGCCCGGGAGCGAATGTTTCGGTGATCAGTGTCGGCGGGGCACCCGGCTACTCGATATTGCGTGGAAGTCATTCGCCATGGGGAGGCTGGAACTCCGAGCAATATTCCGAGGTTGCCCCTGCTCCTTCGTTGAGGGTGGCCGGAGGTCGTGCGCGATCGGAGCGGCTGGTCACTGTGATCATTCCGCGAGCGGCCGACGAGGATGCGTCCGCAGTGGGTGCCACAGGTTCGATTGAGGAGGGCGGGGCGCTCGTTACCGTCACCCGCGGGGACGCCTCGTATCAATTGCGCATTCGTCGCGGAGGCGGCGAGCGCCTGTAGGCGGTGTTGCTGCCCGTCGAGTCCCCAACCGTCGCCTACCATCACGTATCGGGCCAGTTGCGGGTCAGATGCCGGCAGAGTAGTTCTGAGCAGGGGCGGGGTAATGAGCGCAGTACGGGCTCCGTTGGAGTCTGGGCCGAGGACTGATGTCCGGCCCGCGCAGGCGGGCCCGGCTCGGATGGCCTATATCCCGGCGCTCGACGGGATTCGGGCGATCGCGGTATTGGCAGTCCTGCTCTACCACGCCGGGGTGGAATGGATGCCGGGTGGTTTTCTCGGTGTCGACGCATTTTTCGTTCTGTCCGGATTTCTGATCACGTCAATCCTGCTGTCGGAAGTCGGAGCGAAGGGAAGGATCGACTTCGGTCGGTTCTACCTGGGTCGTGCTCGACGGCTGTTGCCCGCCCTGTTGGCGGTGCTGGTCTTCAGTTCGGTGCTGGCTGTTCTCTTCGCCCACGATGCGGCATCTGGCGTGCGCGAGGACTCGATCGCCTCGGTCTTCTACGTGAACAACTGGTGGAACATCCTCAGCGAGCAGTCGTACTTCGAAGCTGTTGGCCGACCGCCGATGTTGCAACACCTTTGGTCGCTGGCAGTGGAGGAGCAGTTCTATCTGTTGTGGCCGGCGGTATTGCTGATCGTGTTTCGCCGTTGGGGCAAAACGGGTGTGGGTCGGGTGGCGCTGATTGGCGCGGGTGCGTCGACCCTGTTGATGATTATCCTCGGCCTTGTCGCCGGGATGCCGGGGGAGAACGACGCGAGCAGGTTGTACTTCGGCTCCGACACCCACTCGATGGGAATCTTGTTCGGGGCGGCTTTGGCCACTGTATGGCGGCCGGCGAGGTTGCCGCGCAAGCTCGGAGGCGGGCCGCAGGCGGCGATGGGCGGTCTGGGCCTGTTGGCGTTGATCGGAATTTTCTGGTGCTTCCACAGTCTTACCGAGGATTCCGGCTTTCTTTATCGCGGAGGTTTTCTGGTCTTTGCCGGACTCACGGCTGTCGTGATTGTGGTGGCCAGCCATCCGGCGGTGGTCGGATTCCGCTGGCTTGGATGGCAGCCTCTGCGCTACATCGGCAAGCGATCGTATGGCCTCTACCTGTGGCATTGGCCGGTGTTCGTGGTGCTTCGACCGGGGATCGACATCGACTGGACCGGCGTGCCGGCATTGGTGTTGCAGTTCGCGATCACCGGCGTTCTGGCCGAGTTGTCGTACCGGTACCTGGAGATGCCGGCACGGCACGGCGCTTTGGGGCAGATCTGGCGGCGTTGGCGGAACGGGGAGTTGAGACTGTCGTCCAGGCGCTGGATTGTCACGCAGGGGTGTGTTGGCGCATCCGCGTTGGCGGTGGGTGTAGTGCTGTGGACCTTGCCCGCACCGAACTCTTCCGACTATCTCGGGGGGGTGACGCAGGTGGGAGCGGGAGAGCTCATTCCCGGCCCGGGGTCGCCTGCTGAAGGGTTGCCGGCGACGGGTGTTTCCGGTGAGGCCAATGGTGAGGCCAACGGCGAGAACCCGGTTGTCGAGGAACCCATCGCGCCGGGGACCGACCTGACAAAGGTTCCGATCACCGCAGTTGGCGACTCTGTGATGCTCGGGGCTCGTAGCGAACTGAACAAGGTGCTGCCTCGGCTGACCCTGGATGCCGCCATTAGTCGGCAGGCCCAGGAAGTGGCGGGGCGGATCGCCTCTCGGCGTGAAAAGGGTCAACTCGCTTCGGTTGTGGTCATTCATACCGGTACCAATGGACCCGCCTACGCGTCCATCCTCGATCCAATGGTGGCCGGATTAACGGATCGTCACCGGGTCGTGCTGGTGACCAATCACGCCCCTGATCGTTGGATCAACGAGTCGAATCGGGTTGTTGAGGGTGTGGCTCGCAAGTATCCCAACGTCCGGATCGCCGATTGGGCGGCGGCAGCAGCGGGCAATCGCCAGTACTTCTACCCCGACGGCGTCCACACCAACCCGGCCGGGGCCCGGGCCTACGCGCAGTTGATCGCCCAGGCCCTACGCGCCGAATGACATCGGGACGTATTCCGCCGGGCTCCTCATTGCTTCTGTGTGTCGGTTGGTAAGCCACTCGGCTGGCGGTAGTGTCCGTTAGCGCACGGCCTTGCCGGCGTACGGTTGTTCAAGCTGGACGGCTGTGATCTTTCGCCGCCATTTGCCCGGAGATGGGAGTAGACCGTTGAAACGGATCCTGATCTGGATCGTTTTGGTGATTGCGACCGTGGTTGGTCTGTGCTGGCCACTGCTCGGCGCGATGGACAGCGGGTCGAGTTCCTCGGTGGCAACCGATCCAGTGGTTATCAGTCAGTACGAGGCGGATTACAACGTGGCGGCGGACGGCAACATGACGGCCACCGAAACAATCACTGCCACGTTTCCGTCGGGGCGGCACGGCATATTCCGGTACTGGGATCTCAATGACCCGGCGGATCGTGGTGTCAGGTACACGCCCAAGCTTCAATCGATCACCATGGATGGCAAACCCATCCCCTACACCACGATGTGGGAGTCGGCGGATCGCTTCTTCGTAGCGAAGATCGGCGATCCGAATGCCTACCTGAAGCCTGGTAGTCACGTGTTCGTCTTGTCGTACGGCATCAACGGGGTTATTTCGCCGATCTCGGCTGGCCAGGGCAAGGAGTTCGTCTCGGCGCAGGGGTCCGAAGCCGCGTCGTCACAGTCAGACTTCTACTGGAACGTCATCGCCCAGGGATGGGAGATGGCGATGCAGAAGGCAACGATAAAGATCACGCTTCCCGCCGCCGCTGGGCTGGTTCAGTGCACGGCAGGCGCCGGCGCGACCAAGGGATATGTCCAGGGTCCGTGCCAGATATCCGGCGCCGGGACCACCCAATTGACCTTGAGCGCCGCCGGGATCCCGGCGCGATCGGGCATGACGGTGCGGGCAACCATGGCTCCACCACCTCCCCCCAGGGCCACTGTCCCGTGGGGCGTGAGTTGGGACAAGGTCCTGGGTCGCGATCCCTCGTTGGTCGGCGGAGTGGTGGTGGTGGCCATCATCGTCGCCGGTATTGGGTTGTTCCTGGCCTTGCGGGCCAGAGAGACCACCCCGGGATTGCCCGTCATGTACGGCCCACCGGAGGGACTGGGTCCGGTGCAGACCGTGTTTATCGAATCGGAAGCTCCCGGTGGCCATGCCTTGACGGGTTCGCTGTACTACATGGCGGACAAGAACCTGGTGAAGTTGGAGCGCCGGGACGACAACAGTTGGCTGGTGACCGGGCAGGCCAGCCTGGACCAATGGGCCAGTGTGGATCCCGTGACTCGGTCAGTCGCCGAAGATCTCGGAATTCTTTACCCGGGGTACTGGTTCCTCGCCGACAAGTCTGTTGCCGCAGGCAAGGTACTGCAGTCGGCAAACAATCGGGTGGCGGCTAGCGCCACGGCTTGGGCCAAGGAGCAGGGTCTGGTCAAGACCGAGGCCGGCGAGAAGATTGCAAAGATTTTTTGGGGCTTGTGTCTCTTGCTGGCTATTGGGGGTTTCATCGGCATTGTCGGGCCGACGATGCTGGGCCTGCCGTTCGCCGCATTCGTTCTCGGAGGTTTCGGCCTGACCAATACCGGTGTCGGCATGCGGAGGACCGCAGAGGGTCGGCGCAAGTGGTCGGAGGCAGGTGGTTTCAAGCGACTGTTGGCCACCGACTCGAGCGAATCCCGGTTCGACTTCGCCGCGAGCAAGGATCTGTTCATCGCCTTCGTTCCGTACGCGGTGGCGTTCGGCGTGGCCGACAAGTGGGCCCGCAAGTACCAGGTAGCGACGGGCGAGGAGCCGCCCTGGCCGGGCTGGTATCCGTACGCCTATGGGATGGCGTGGGGTAGTGCGTTCGGCGGCAGCGGATTCGGAGGCTTTGAATCCGCGCTCAACAGTTCCATCAGCGCCTACACCGCTTCGCAGTCGTCGTCCAGTGGTGGAGGTGGCGGTGGCTTTGGCGGCGGGGGCGGCGGGGGCGGTGGTGGTTCGTGGTGACGGTTCGGGCATGATTCACAAATACCGGCAACCAGCGGCCGGCGAACAACGGAAGGTGTGATTCGCATCGTGGGCGCAATAGTGGCAATTGTTGTGATTGTTCTGATCGTATTCTTGGTGATTTTTTCGGTAGTCGCTTTCAACAAACTGCGCAAGCAGGACGTGTTGGCCCAGGAAGCGCTGGGAGGAATCGATGTTCAGCTCACTCGACGGGCGGATCTGATTCCCAACCTGGTCGAAACGGTCAAGGGTTACGCCACTCACGAACGGGGAGTGTTCGAAGAGGTCACCGCGGCTCGGGCTCAGGTGTCTCAGGCGGCCAAGTCGGGGACGGTAGCGCAGAAGGCCCAGGCCGAGGCTGCGCTGGACAAGGCTCTCGTGAACGTCATGGCGGTGGCTGAGAATTACCCCGTCCTCAAGGCGTCGACGAATTTCATGAATTTGCAGAACCAACTTTCCGAGACCGAGAACCAGTTGGCCTTTGCCCGGCAGTACTACAACGATGCGGTGTCGACTCTCAACCAGCTGGTGATCACCATTCCTTGGATGTTCTTCGCCGGAATGGCCAAGGTCGGCAAGCGGGACTTCTACCAGGCGCCGGAGGGTCAGGCCACGCCCCCGACCGTCAAGTTTTGATCGACTAATCGGCTCGGGGGCGCGATCGGCTGCCGAGGCGCCGGGCTCAGAAACGAAACGGCTTAGGCGGTGGCTTGAGCGAGGCGCGCGGGCAGTTATCCAGGCTTAACCCGCCGAAAGCCAAGGCGTCG
>JAUYKX010000173.1 GCA_030699055.1 Candidatus Nanopelagicales bacterium | reverse complement strand
TCCCGGACGTTGAATCGCCCGCAAACACAGATCCACGTCCTCGTAGGCGTTGATGAAACGCGGGTCGAGCCCTCGCAACCGACAGAACTCGGTGGCTCGCATCGCCATGGCGGCCGCCGTGACGGCCGACACGTCGAACCGTCTCAGTCGTCGGGCGTCCTCGGCCGGATGATCAACCAGCAGATGACTGGGCAGCCCACCGCAGTTCGGAAAACCGGTACCGGCGGTCTGAACGGTGCCGTCGCCGTAGAGCAGCAGCGGCTGAACCCCGGCGACACTCAGGTCGCGCAACTCGTCGAGCAACGGGTCCAGCCAGCCCGGCTGAACCGCCGTGTCGTTGTTCAACAGGACGATTCGAGACCCCGATGAGTGAGCGAAGGCCAGGTTGGTGCCCAGGGCGAAATTCAGGTTTTCCGGCATCCAAATCACGCGAACAGACCGTTGACCGGGATCCCGACCGGCCACCACCTGCGCCAGGCCGATCACCGCGTCGGGATTCGACCCGTTGTCGACGATCACCACCTCCATGTCGTGCCCGGAGGAGTTCGCCAATACCGCGCCGACCGCCGCACACGTCAACCGCCAGTCATCGATTGTCGGGATGAGGACTGACACCAGATCGGTTCGTCGTTTGGGCAGATCCCTCTCCAACTCGGCCCAATCGATCAACCGATCGGCCAGGGCCACCGGCCGAGCCCATGGCGCCGGCGGGCGCTCATCCTGCTCACCCGGCGATGTTTCGGGCAGCGCGTCGCCCCGCCCGCGGAAATCGACGGCGAGGCGCAGCATGCGCTTTCTCCACTGACTCCACCGCGGCGCGGGCCCACCCCAATCAAGCGGAACCGGCAGCGGCGTGTCGTCGCGGGCATTGTGCAGGAAGTGACCGCGAGCCCGACCAGGGAATTCAGCAGCATCCGGGTGTTCGGCCCGATATCTGTGATCATCGAAAACCGGCACCGGCAGATAACCCGGGTTATCCCGCAACAAGTAGCGGACCATCGGATCGTCCTCGACCGCGCGTTGCCCCGGTGGCGCAGCCGAATGCTCGTCATGCCAACCAGGCCCAGCCAGCAACGGGCTCAGCGGTACCCGCAGACCGCCGTTCAGGTACTCGGCCACCGCGTCCGCTGGCGAGTTGAACTGGCGGCCGGTGGCAGCCCGAAGCCACTCCATATCCACGAAACGCGCCCGGACTACCAGGTCGATCAGCACCCGCCGATCACGTCGAACCATCCACGCCCGACCAGGGGCCGTGGACGCCATGGCCCGACGCAGGGTGCTCGATCCCCCTGCGTCCCCTTTGGTCACTTCTCCGCCGATTCGGCCAGCATTCCGGACGCGAGCGCTCGATCGAAAGCGTCCTCCCATTCCGGCATCGGGGCCAGGCCCACCCGGTGCCAGGCGGCGTGCCCCAGCACAGAGAACGAAGGCCTTTGCGCCGGGCGGGGGAAGCGATCCGTCGTCGTCTGGCGAACGCGCCCCGGGTCGGCGCCGACCCGCGAAAAAATTTCCCGGGCGAAGCCGAACCAACTTGTGCGCCCCGAATTCGTTCCGTGGTACACGCCCGCGGGCACTCCGGCGTCAACACATTCGACCAGTCTCCCCGCGAGATCCCGGGCCCACGTCGGTTGCCCGATCTGATCGTCAACCACATCGACCGGGTTCGACCCGGCGGCCAACCGAGCCATGGTCCGCACGAAGTTCGGCCCGTGGGTTCCGTACAACCAGGCCGTTCGGAGCAGGATCGACCGATCCGGCAGCAGCGAGCGCAGCGCCCATTCGCCCGCCGCCTTGGTCCGCCCGTAGGCCGACCTCGGATCGAGCAATGCATCCTCCGGATAGGGCTCCCGGGCATCACCGGCGAACACGTAGTCAGTCGACACGTGCAGCATCCAGGCTCCCCGGTCCCGGGCGGCGGCAGCCAGGTTCGCCACGCCCGTCGCGTTGACCCGGAAAGCGTCGGCTTCGCGGGCTTCCGCCTCGTCAACAGCGGTCCAGGCCGCACAGTTGACGACCACATCGTGACCGTCGACAGCCCGCGCGGCACTTCGCTCGTCCGTGATGTCGACCTCGGGAACATCCAGAGCCGTGACCTCGCGACCGGCCAGCGCCGTCGTGACTTCCGTGCCCAGCATCCCGGCCGCCCCGATCACCAGCCAACGGCCGAAAGGATCAGGTCGATGCGCAACTGGTTCGATCGTCATCGGTCAACCAATCCGCTCACGCATCGGCCTTCAGCGGCTCCCACCAGGCCCGGTTGTCCCGATACCAGCTGATCGTTTCGGCCAACCCCGAATCGAAATCCACCTCCGGTCGGTACCCGAGCTCATCGGAAATCTTCGAGATGTCGACCGAGTACCGCAGGTCGTGGCCCTTCCGGTCCGCTACCCGCCGCACACTCGACCAGTCGGCTCCCACCGCGGCCAGCAGCTTTTCGGTGAGCTCAAGGTTGGTCAGTTCGGTGCCACCACCGATGTTGTAGATCTCGCCAGACCGTCCTTTGTCGAACACCAACTGGATCCCCCGGCAGTGGTCATCGACATGGAGCCAGTCGCGCACATTCAGTCCCTCGCCGTACAACGGCACCGACAGCCCGTCCATCAGATTCGTGATGAACAAGGGGATGACCTTTTCCGGGTACTGGTAGGGGCCGTAGTTGTTCGAGCACCGAGTAATCGCCACGTC
>JAUYKX010000169.1 GCA_030699055.1 Candidatus Nanopelagicales bacterium | reverse complement strand
CGCGCGTACTGGTTCTCGACCTCGAAACGACCGCTCTCCAACTGCCTGACGAGCAGGAGAATCCCCTCAAGAATGTCGAGAGGCTCGAACCCGGTGACCACGATCGGCACGCGGTACTTCGTCGCGATTGGGTCGTACTCGTTCATGCCCATGACTGTGCAGACGTGACCGGCGGCCAGGAAACCCTGGACCTGACAGTTCGGCGAGTCAAGTACGGCGGTCAGGGCCGGTGGAACCAACACGTGACTGACAATCATGGAAAAGTTGTTCAGGCCGAGCGATTCGGCCTGAAGGATGGCCATGGCGTTGGCCGGTGCGGTGGTCTCGAAGCCGACGCCGAAGAAAACGACCTGTCGGTCGGGATGGGCCGCTGCCAACTTGACCGCTTCCAGCGGCGAGTAGACGAAGCGCACATCGGCGCCCTTGGCGCGCAACGTGAGCAGGTCCGTTTCCGATCCCGGAACTCGCAGCATGTCCCCGTAGCTGGTGAAAATCACTTCCGGCAATCGCGCGATCGCCAACGCCCGGTCGATCTGCTCCAGTGGCGTCACGCAGACCGGGCAGCCGGGTCCGTGAATCAGGCGAATTCGATCGGGAAGAAGTTCGTCAATTCCCTGCCGGATGATTGTGTTGGTCTGACCGCCACACACCTCCATCAGCGTCCACTCGCGGGTCACCGTTTCGCGGATCTCGGAGACCACGGCCTTGGCCAGCTTCGGGTCGCGATATTCGGAGAGGTACTTCATCGGCCGGCACTTCTCCCTGTGGGCGACGCTGTGGGCGACGCTGTGGGCGACGGGAATGATTGCCCAGCCCGCGCGCCCTGTGTGCCGTGTTCAGACTCCGCTGTGGCAGCGAGCTCCTGCTCGTACAGGTCACTCATCTCCTGGATGATCGCCAATGTCTGATGGGCCTCCTCCTCGTCGACCCGGCTGAGGGCGAATCCCACGTGGACGATCACATATTCGCCGACCTCGGCATCAGGAACGAAAGCCAGACAGACCTGGCGCCGTACGCCGCCGAAATCGACCCGGGCGGTGCGAACCTGATCGGTTCCCTCAACTTCCAAAATCCGACCCGGAATACCAAGACACATTCCTGACTCACCTGACCTGAAGCCGGGCGGCAGCCACGGCTGCCTGTCCGTAGCTGATTCCGCCGTCGTTCACGGGAATCTCCTCACCCATATACACCTCGAAACCCTCGGCAGCGAGCGCGATCGGGAGCCTAACAGCGAGAATCTGGTTTTGCAGGACGCCGCCGGACAGGCCGATGACCGACAAACCGTGGGTTTCTCGGACCCGGGAACACAATCCGACGGTGGCAGAAATGATCGTGTTGTGGAATCGGCTGGACAGGGATCCGATATCGTCTCCCTCCGCTCGACCAGCCATAAGCGAGCCGAGGGTTCGGCGCGAATCGAAGACCAACAAACCATCGGTTTCCCGCAGATCCCAGGGGAGTTCTCCAACCTCAGTGGGATCTGCGACGTTCTCCAATTCGATCGCGGCCTGGGCTTCGAATGAGGCCACGTCACACAGCCCCAGGAGGGAGGCTGCCGCATCGAACAGACGACCCGCGCTGGACGTGGTCGGGGAGTTCAGCCCGCGGGAAACCTGGGTCCGAATAATCTCGACTTCCGCCGAATTGAATCGCCGAAGGAATTCATCCTTAAGCGCCGAATCGACCCGAATGCCCGAATCAGAATCACCGAAAGACTCGGCACCGAACAGGTACCCGCACGCCATGCGATATGGCTTCCGAACCGCCGCCGCGCCGCCGGGCATCGGTGCGTGGGCGAACCGCGCCACTCGGCGATATCCCCGCGAATTGGCCAGCAGGATCTCGCCTCCCCACATTGTTCCGTCGTCGCCCAGGCCGATCCCGTCGAAACTGACACCGATGATGTCGCCGGTCAGCTTGTGCTCCGCCATGCACGCGGCAATGTGGGCGTGATGATGCTGCACAGGAATGCGCCGCTCCGGCGGAAAGTGCTTTTCGGCGTACTGGGTGGACAAGTAGGACGGATGCAAGTCGTGAGCGACGTAGGTCGGTTCGATGGCCTGCAGGCGAGACAGGTGGCGAAGGTTCCAGTTGAACGCGTCGAAAGTGGCGGCGTCCTCGAGATCGCCGGTGTGTGGTCCGACCCACGCCCGATCACCCAGGGCCAAAGTGAACGTGTGCTTCAGCTGCGCGCCGGTGGCCAGCAGAGGTTGGGGGGTAGAAATGGGCAAAGGCAGGGGAGTGGGTGCGTAACCGCGTGCCCGTCGAATGATCGCCAACCGGTCTCCAACCAACCGGGTCACGGAGTCGTCGTACCGAGCGCGAATCTCGCGATTGTGGGTCAGGAAACCGTCGGCGATATTGCCAAGTCGGCCCAATGCGTCCTCGTCATCGATGGCAATCGGCTCATCGGAAAGATTTCCGCTGGTCAGGACGATCGGACCGCCGAATTCCCGCAACAGCAGGTGGTGAAGGGGCGTGTAGGGCAGGAACACGCCGACCCGGGGATTTCCCGCGCAGACCGCCGAGGCCAACGGGTTGTCCTCTCGGGACTTGAGCAGCACGATCGGGCAGGCAGTCGACGTCAGGAGCTCGCGCTCAGTGCCCGAAACTTCCGCCATGAGTCGAACAGCCGTCAAATCCGGGGCCATGACGGCCAGGGGTTTCGCCCACCGGTGTTTGCGCTCGCGCAGGCGTTCGACCGCTGCCTCGGAACGGGCGTCGCAAGCCAGTTGATAACCACCAAGTCCTTTGATCGCCAAGATCCGGCCTGCCCGCAGATCTTCGACGGCGGCGAGAAGTGCTTCCTCCCCCGTGAGACTCGGGGGCGATGTGTGGCCGGGCCGATATGCCAGTTGCGGGCCACACTCCGGACAGGCGATCGGTTCCGCGTGGAAGCGGCGGTCCGCGGGATTTTCGTATTCCCGACGGCACTTTGCGCACAGCGGAAACAACCGCATCACCGTGCGGTCCCGGTCGTACGGGAGATCATCGATGATCGTCGCCCGGGGGCCGCAGTTCGTGCAATTGGTGAACGGATATCGGAAGCGCCGGTCGTCGGGATCGAACAGTTCGCGGACGCAATCCGGGCAGGTCGCGATGTCGGGCGGAAACCATCTCTGTCCGCCGATCGACCCGCCGATCGACCCGGCCGTCGATTCGCGAATCTCGAACTCGCGGCCGAGTTTCATACCGCGTCCGACCTCGGCACCGGTCGGGCTGACAGGACGAAGTTGGCGAACGGTCACCGTCTCGACCCGGGCCATTGGCGGGGCACTGTCGCGCAAACGCCGGACAAACTCGTCGGCGGACGCTCTTTTCCC
>JAUYKX010000160.1 GCA_030699055.1 Candidatus Nanopelagicales bacterium | reverse complement strand
CGTGGCCAGGCCAGCCGCCATTCCGGTGCGCGAGAGCAACTCCTGCTCCAGTCGCTGAACGTGCTTGCGCACTGCCGCCAGTTCCTCTTCGCGGACGAACCCCATGCGACCGACCGCCCGATCAACCTCGGTGCGAACGATTCCAATCATCACTTCTCGATTGGTCCGACTCTGCTCAATCAGATCCTCAGCGATCACCGTGACCTGATTGCCCAGATCCTCGGCCCTGGTCTCCAGGCTCTGTGTGATCAGAGCAGTCGCCGTGTCCCGAGCCCGGGCAACAGCCGATTCGGCCATTCCTTCTGCCAACTCGAGGTAGCTACGAAGCGCATCGATCATCTCGGTTCCTTCCTGTTCAACGATTTCGGTGTTACTCAAAGCTCAAGCTTTTGGCCGAGGCTGCGTGACCCCGACTGAGCAGACACGCTACCGTGCGAGATGATCGGATCGCGGCCCGGTCACACTTGCTTTGTCCAAGGCGCATTTGCACGTCGGCCGATCGTCCTCGTGAGGAGGCAATCTCACTCATGGCGAGCATCGACGATTGCGAGCTGGCCTTGCAGAATCTGATTAGCAGCCTCGACGGCATCGACCACACCGACCACAGCCGCAAGGTTCCCGATCGAACAGTCGAATTGGTGCTCCTGGATTACGACGTCGCTTTCAGCGCCCACTGGCGGGGCGGGGAACTCTGTGACTTGAAGCGGGCTCCATGCCCCGGAAAACCCAATGTACGGCTGACAATGACCAGCGATGACCTGATCGCGATGATCGACGGCGAACTTTCGCTCCCCCACGCCTGGGCCACCGGTCGCGCACGACTGGACGCCAGCGTCCGTGACATCCTGCGTCTACGGCGATTGCTCTGAGTCACTCGCGCCATGGAGTAGCTCCCCTCGGCCGCAAGCCCATGACTCAGCACCATTGATCACTGGCCTGTCGGCGGCCCGCTGAAAAACTCAAGCCCAGCCGATTCTTTGATGATCTCTTCAAGATCGGCAGAGTGAGTGGCGACGTATCCCGCGTTGAACAGGGCCAGGGCCTTGGGCGTCCGGCGCATCGACATCGATTCGATGTGCGCGTCCGATTCGGGAAGGCCCGCCAGTCGATGCACCGTTCGACGAGTATCGGCGCAAGACACCGATTCCGCGAAGCCTCGTCCCAGGTCTGTGCCGTCGGAAGCGCGAACCACGACGGCACCCTCGGCGTACTGGGCACCATTGGCGAAGTAGCCGGACTGCGCCACCTCCACGATCGGCGTCATCGAAAACTCACGGATGTCGGCCGGAACCGACTCGTCGAAGGTGAACTGCCAGCTATTCGGGTACCAGGTGTTCGTAACCAGGTATCGCGCCGGATTCGGCGAATGGTCAGCCTTGATCCAATCAGCGATCTCCAACGTGCCACGCACAATCTGGGTGCTCTTGTCCGCAGCCATAAAGGTGCCGCTCACGGGCACCTTCATCGTTCCCGGTGGGTTCGGTCCGGTTTGTTCGTAGAACTGCTCGTAAGGCTTGTCGTGTGTCGCGAATACCGTTATTTGCCGGTCATCGATCAGCTGAGCCATGAACCAATCCCAGCCGCTCGGTTTGGGATCGCTGGAGTAGGTCGCCGCCCGCATGACACTTGAGCGAGGAGCTCCGGTGAGATAACCCCACTGGTGATCGAACCAGCACGCGCCACTCGCAAGCTTGATCGTCTTTCCGTTCAACAGCAGCGTGCTGCACGAGGGATCAAGCTGCAAATTGGGAATCGAGTAGTAGAGCGAGCCGATGCCGTCTACAGATGGCATGCAACCGTCCGCACCCTGCAACAAGGTCTCCTTGCCGGTGGTGAAGGTGATGTCGAGGCCGAGTTCAAGTCCCGGGTCCACCCCCCGATCAACACCCCAGGCCTTCACCGTCACCGGGAAGAAACCGTCGGCGTCGTGGCACTGAATCGTGTTGCGCCCGAGCCGGTAGACGAACGGGTCAGCCGTGTAGCTGACCAGCCCGCTCGTGCCGCTCAGGGTCACGGGTTCGGCTTGAAAATGGCGCCCGCCAGCTTCACTGATCGCGAGTTGCAGTTCGACAATCTGATTCTCGTCATCGCTCAAACCGAGGCCCGCCGCGAATGCGGGAGGGAATAGCGCCGTCTGGAAAAACATCAACTCGACGCCGTATTCCTGGCCGTCGACGTCCCAGCAACTGCCGACGAAGAAATGCCAGCCCACTTGGCTCCGGAGCTTGGGCAAGTGGTCACGCGGAAACTCAAGGTCCGCCCGAGCCGGAATCATGTCGTATCCCACAGTGGACGCCGGACCAAGCAAGTTGGTTTGGAACACGTACGACTGCTGAGGCGACATTCGGTCGCAGTACTTCAGCAAGCGGTCGTAGACCTTGTTCCGGTCCGGCGTATGTGACAGCGGATGATCCAGCAAATAACGCAGATACCGACGCATCCGATCACCGTGAGCTGCCGGACTGTGCTTCGCGTCAGCGAGTCCACTCAGAATCTGGTCGGGAAGCCGTTCGGCGTCGAACTCGCGTTGCCACAGGGCCTGCGCGATGCTGTCGCGAGTGGCCTCATCGAACTCGGCGACAGCCGCCAGAGCGGCCGCCCGAGTACTGGTAGGCGTTTCGTCATTGGGCAAAGAACTTCCTT
>JAUYKX010000157.1 GCA_030699055.1 Candidatus Nanopelagicales bacterium | reverse complement strand
GCTTCGAGGCCCTCCACGACATCGAGCACTTCCTGCGCCCCGCCCATCTGAGCCAACTGCGCCGGATTCTCGATGACCCGGAGGCGTCGGCGAACGACAGGTTCGTGGCCCTCGATCTGCTGCGCAATGCCAATGTCGCCGCTGGCGGCGTCCTGCCCATGTGCCAGGACACCGGAACGGCGATCATCTCGGCAAAGCGCGGAAAGGGGATCCTGACCGAAGGTCGGGACGAAGAACACCTCAGTCGCGGCGTCTACGACGCCTTCGCCCGGCTCAATCTGCGCTACTCACAGATGGCCCCCGTGACGATGTGGGAAGAACTCAACACCGGCACGAATCTGCCCGCCCAGATCGAGATCTACGCCGACACCAAAAACGAACATGCCTTGTCCTACGAATTCCTGTTCATGGCCAAGGGCGGCGGCAGCGCCAACAAGTCATACCTGTTTCAGGAAACCAAGGCTGTGCTCAACCCCGCCGACCTGCGCTCCTTCCTGGACGAGAAACTGCGGGCTCTCGGTACCGCGGCCTGCCCGCCGTACCACTTGGCGGTGGTCGTCGGTGGGACCAGCGCCGAATACGCGCTACGCACGGCCAAGTACGCCTCCGCCCACTACCTGGACGAACTGCCGGTCGGCGGCGGTGCCGCGGGACACGGCTATCGCGACCTGGAGCTGGAAGCGGAGATCCTGCGACAGACGCGGGAGTTCGGGATCGGCGCCCAGTTCGGCGGCAAGTACTTCTGTCATGACGTGCGCGTCGTTCGGTTGCCCCGCCACGGGGCCTCGGTCCCCATCGCCATCGCGGTTTCCTGTTCGGCTGATCGCCAGGCTCGGGCCAGGATCACCCCGGAAGGCGTGTTCCTGGAGCAGCTCGAGCGCGACCCGGCGCGCTTCCTGCCCGATCACACCGTTCAACCCGCAGGGGCGGACACCGCCGAGGCCACGGCCATCGATCTGGACCAACCGATGGAGGCGGTTCGACAACAGCTGTCCCGCCTTCCGGTCAAGTCGCGCGTTTCCCTGACCGGCACGATGATCGTGGCCCGGGACATCGCCCATGCCCGCATCAAGGAGCAAATAGACCGAGGTGAACCGCTGCCGTCGTATCTGCGAGACCATCCCGTCTACTACGCCGGACCGGCCAAGACCCCTCCCGGTATGGCCAGCGGCTCGTTCGGCCCGACTACCGCCGGTCGGATGGACTCGTACGTCGACCAGTTCCAACGCGCGGGTGGCTCGTTCGTCATGGTCGCCAAGGGCAACCGGTCTCCGGCGGTAACCAAGGCTTGCCGGAACAACGGCGGCTTCTACCTGGGGTCGATCGGCGGACCGGCGGCCCGACTGGCGGCCGAGTGCATCACCAGCGTCGAGGTGATCGACTTCCCCGAGCTGGGGATGGAAGCCGTGTGGCGAATCACCGTGCGCGACTTTCCGGCGTTCATCGTCGTCGATGACAAGGGCAACGACTTCTTCGCCAATGTCCTCCGGCCGTATTTCACGGCCATTCCCGTTGGGCCGCCCGCCGATTGATGCCAGTCACCTGACGCCGCCCGGCGCCCGGCGCTCCGAGCTCAGTACCAGTTGTGCGAGCGGAAGAAGGAGTAGGCGCGGCTCGGTGTGCCGTATCGCTGTTTGATGTAGCCGAGCCCCCACCTGATCTGCGTTTCGGGGTTGGTCGCCCAGTCCGAACCGGCGGAACTCATCTTGGAACCCGGCAGGGCCTGGGGAATACCGTAGGCGCCGGAAGAAGAGTTCATTACTCGATGACCCCACCGTGATTCGTAGTGCCAGAGTCTGGCGAGCGCGCTGAACTCGCCCTTGCCCCAGCCGTATTTTCGGGCCATGTAGGCCCGGGCGTACCACTTGGAGTAGGCGACCGTGCCGAAACGGTGGGGAGAGTCGGCACGCCGCACCAGGGGTTCGCGGCGCCGCTTCTTCTTCGTCTTCTTGCGCTTGTTGGCGCCGGCACCTCTTGCCACAAGTTCGCCGGCCGTTGTGCCGAACCCGGCGTCGGACCCCGCGCTCACCGAAACGGTGGTTGGCGAGGAGATAACCGCCCCTTCGGCAGCACTCGGTCCGATGCCAAGGCCAAGTGAAGCCGTGGCCAACACCAAACCGGCAGCAGTCAAACCCACAGTCTTACGCTTCATTCTGGTCCCAACTTGCGGGCGCCAGCCACTGGCCGACGCCGTTGCTCACCCCATCTGGCACGCCTTCGGCGCGCGCGTGGGTACCTGCTCGACTCGGGCCTATTCGGCGACCGTGGCTGGCACCTTGCGGGGTCTGACCGGACCACCGTCGCGGACTCGAACCCCCTGTTTCAACCGGACCGGGGGTGACGAAATCAACTATTCGTTCAGACAAAACGGATATTAGCTGACAAACCACTCAGATCAAGGTTCAGGCGACTAGCGCACAGTCGCCCCTAATCCAAATTTCAGATCGGCGCGTCCTCGAGAAGTTCAGTGACCAAAGCCGCGATCGGGGAGCGCTCGGAGCGGGTCAGGGTGACATGAGCGAACAGCGGATGTCCCTTGAGTTTGTCAACAACGGCGACCACCCCGTCGTACCGTCCGACTCGCAGATTGTCCCGCTGGGCAACGTCGTGAGTCAGAACCACCCGCGAATCGCGACCGACCCGGGACAACACGGTCAGCAGGACGTTGCGTTCCAGCGATTGGGCTTCGTCGACGATGACGAACGAATCATGGAGGGAGCGACCACGAACATGGGTCAGCGGAAGCACTTCCAACAGCCCCCGGGCCACTACCTCCTCAACGACCTCCGGCGTGGTGACGGCTTCGAGGGTGTCGAAAACGGCCTGCGCCCACGGCGACATCTTGTCGCCCTCGCCCCCGGGCAGGTAACCGAGATCTTGGCCACCGACTGCAAACAGCGGCCGGAACACGAGCACCCGCCGATGAGATCGGCGCTCCAACACAGCCTCCAGCCCGGCGCACAGGGCCAACGCTGACTTGCCCGTACCGGCCCGACCACCGAGCGACATGATTCCCACCTGCGGGTCCAACAGCAGGTCGAGCGCGACGCGCTGTTCGGCGCTGCGCCCTCGGACGCCGAAAGCCTCCCGGTCGCCCCTGACCAGTCGAACCTGCTTGTCCGGGGTTACCCGGCCCAGGCCGCTGCCACTCTCTGAGATCAGCACGAGTCCTGTGTGGCAGGGCAGCTCGGCCGCCCGATCGATGTACACCTGCCCATCGCGGAACAGCTCGTCGAGCACGCATTGGGCCACTTCCAACTCGGCCATGCCGTTCCATTCGGCGTCGACCGCCAGCTCGGCTCGATACTCCTCGGCAACCAACCCCAGTGCCGCCGCCTTGACCCGCAGGGGTAAGTCCTTCGACACGAGTACCACCCGATTGCCCGCCGACTCCAGGCCTCGGGCCAGGGCCAGAATTCGACCGTCATCGCCGTGGCCCCTGAACCCACTCGGAAGGACCGCGGTGGAGGCTTCATCCAAAACCACTCTCAACATGCCGCCCCGCGGCAGCCGGATCGGCGTATCCAACCGGCCGTGCGCAATCCGAAGTTCATCGAGCAGCCGCAGTGCCTGTCGCGCGAAGTAGCCCAACTCGGGATGAGTTCGTTTCTCCTCAAGTTCAGCGATCACGACCAGGGGCAGCACTACTTCGTGCTCGTCAAACCTGAGGATGGCCCGGGGGTCGCTCAACAGGACACTGGTGTCGATGACGTAGGTCAGATGCGGCGCCATGATCGAGACGCTAAGCGGCGAGCGGCTCCGGCCCGCAACGCCACGCCGGTGACTTTGTGTTTCAGGCTCCGTAGCGCCGTTGCCGCTGGGCGTACGAGCGCAGCGCGCGCAGAAAATCAACCCGGCGAAAATCGGGCCAATAGGCCTCGCAGAAATAGAACTCCGAATGGGCCGACTGCCACAAAAGAAATCCGGACAACCGCTGCTCCCCCGACGTTCGGATCACCAAGTCAGGATCGGGCTGACCCTTCGTGTACAGGTGCGCGTCGATGTGATCCACATCCAGGCGCGCCGCCAATTCGTCGAGCGTGGTCCCGAGCTCGGCGTGCTCGCTGAGCAACGACCGCACCGCGTCGACAACCTCCTGTCGACCGCCGTAGCCAACCGCGACGTTGACCGTCAGACCCGCAATGTTCCGCGTCGACTCGTCGGCGGCCCGGAGCGTCTCCGCCGTCGAGTCCGGCAGCAGGTCCAATGCCCCGACCGGATGTACCCGCCACCGGCGTTCGGCGGCCAGGTCGGTGACCGTCTGGCCGATGATGTCGAGCAACGGTTCCAGTTCCGACTTCGGGCGATTGAGATTGTCGGTGCTGAGCAACCACAGGGTCACGACTTCGACCCCCAGGTCATCGCACCAGCCAAGAAACTCGCTGATTTTGGCCGCACCCGCCCGGTGCCCGTGGGAGGACCCCGACCCCTGTTCGCTCGCCCACCGCCGGTTCCCGTCGAGGATCACCCCGACGTGGCGCGGTATCCGATCGGGGTCCAACGAAGCTGTCAGCCGGCGCGCGTACGCACCGTAGATCAGATCGCCGATTGCCACCGCCGCATCGTCTCACGCGCCGGTCCGATCCGAGCTTTCGCGGGAAGTTTCCCCCCGGAGTGGTGTCTGACCCGGATCTGCGCCACGCTGTGATTTGGCCATATATTTTGCCATGTATCGGGCCACGCAATGGGCACGTATCAGGCCACGTGTTGGGCCACGTAGCAAGAGAGGCAACGGTGACCCGGACCCGACTGCGCGAGTTCTGGGTCATCTTCTGCATGGTGTGGGCGGGCTGGGTCCTGTTGAGGATCGACCGCCAGGTTGAGAATCTCGTTCTCTGGTTCATTCTCGGTGTGGCGTCAATCGTCCTGATCATCGTGACAGTGGCGAGGAACCGACCTTGGGCACCCTGGGCGTGGATAACGTTGGCGGCCGCCATCCCGATCGGAGGCGCGGGCCTGATGCTCCGGGCCCTGCAGCCCGCCGGGATCTGGGGTCCGTTCGACGGGGCCATGCGTGATCTGGCTCTACTAGCCGCCGCCCTGGTCGCATTGATCGTCGCCACCGCCGGGCTCTCCCGCCAACGGAGATGGGCTGCCGAATCCACCGGATGGCTCGATGCGGGTTTGGTGTTCTGCGTCCTGTTTCTGCCAACCTCGGAGTTTCTGTTCTATCCCATCTGGCTCTCCACTCAACTACCCACGACCGAAGTCATATTGCTGACTGTCGTCGCCTTGCTGACTCTCCTACTGCTCACGATGGCGGCGCGACTGTGGTTCGTGTCCGACGGATCAATCAACGTGGCCTATCGATTGCTGTGTGCCGGTATCGGGGTTCTCGTGTTGTCCGGCATGGTCGCGTTCGCCTTGGACTTGGCCCGTGGCCCGGGCGATCAGCTGCCCACCGCGATCCGCGTGGACGGATTCGGGGCCTGGGCATTCCTGATTCTGGTCGGGCTGGCGGTCACCGACCCGACCGTGCGCCGTCCACCCGTGGGCGATGTAAACCGGGGCCTGATCCGTCGGGGCCGCGCCATGATGTTGATCACGGTCTCGGTGCTCGTTCCGCCAATTCTCCTGATCGTTCACCTGGAAGGGAGCCGCTTTCGGGGCTCGGGTTTCTTCGCCCTTGCGACCGCGTTATTGGCCTTGCTGTTGGGGCTCCGCGTCAACCTGCTCGTACTTCGCTACCGGGAAGCGATCAGGCGGGAGCAAACATTGCGCGAGATCAACGCATCCCTCTTGGGCGTGACACATCTCGAGGACATCTCACGTCAGATCTCGCACTGGTCAGCGCTGCTCGTGAAACAGGACCGCGTCACCTGCATGATCGGAACCGAACCAGAACTGGGTGCCATCGGCGTGGGCGGTTGGGCCACCCGGGTCATGGAAGGCAAACGAACTTCGCATTACCGCACTGTGGTCGCCATTCCCGGATCTCGCCCCGCCCGCCGACTGGTGGTCGACACACCTGATTCGGTGGACCCCGAGTCATTGGCAGCTTTGGCAGTTCTCGGCCAGAACATCGGTATGGCTCTCGAGCGTTTGTCCATGTCTCGTCGGCTCGTCGAACGGGCCACCGCTCAGAGGCTGGAGCTTCTGCTCCACAACGCCAGCGATGTGATCGCCCTCGTCGACAGCGACGGCATCACCCGGTACCTGACGGCGGCAATCGAGGAGATGACGGGCCGACCGCCAGGCGAGTACATGGGCCATCCGTGGTCATCGATGTTCGATGACCCGGCGTTTGCCCAGGCCCTCCTTTCCCGAGCGCGAGCCCAGGGAGACGGAGGCGAGTCGGCCGGCGACCTTTCGATCACTCTGGCGAATCGATCTCTCGCCCTCCGACTCGAGGTGAACGTCGCCTGGATCGGACAGGAGAGCCAATTTGTCGTCACGCATCATGACGTCACTGAACGCCATGCGCTCCAACAGGAACTCGAATACCGCGCGTTCCACGACGAACTGACCGGCCTCAAGAACCGGGCGGTTTTCCGCGAACAACTGGATCGCGCCGCTGCCCGGGCTCGCAGATCTCACCGCTCTTTCGCCGTCCTCATGCTCGACCTCGATGATTTCAAGTCGATCAATGACACATTGGGGCATCCCTTCGGCGACGAGGTTCTGCGCTTGGTCGCCGATCGACTGATGGAGTGCATGCGCGAGGGAGATACACCGGTCCGCCTGGGCGGAGACGAATTCGCTGCCGTGCTGGAGAGCGCCGACTCGGGCGCGGCCGCCCAGCTCGTTGCCGAACGGCTGCTCGATCGGATAGCGAAACCAGCGCAGATCGCGGGAACTCAACTCAACCTCCGCGCCAGCATCGGTGTGGCCCTGAGCGATGGATCAGCAACCCCCGAGGAGCTCGAGCGCGACGTGGACATCGCCCTGTACGACGCGAAATTCTCGGGCAAGGGTCGCCTCTCCGTCTACTCCTCCGCCATACATGACATGACCGTGAATCGAATCTCGATCACCAACGATCTCCGGGACGCTGTTTCGCGAGGAGAGATTGCGATTCGCTATCAGCCGATAGTCGACCTGACCGACGGATCAATCGCCGGGGTTGAAGCTCTGGTCCGCTGGCTGCATCCGGAAAGGGGAGAGCTCCTGCCCGCCACCTTCCTCGACTATGCCGAGGAGTGCGGCGAAATCGGGCCGATCGGCCAATTCGTCATCCGTCAGTCGATTGCCGACCTGGCCGGATGGCACCTACGCCATCCGCAACACCGGGATCTTCGTCTATCCGTCAATCTGTCGAGCAACCAACTTCGCGACAAGCACGTGCGCGACGCAATCCTGTCCTCCCTTGACGAACACGGGATCGGGCCTTCCCAACTCGTCATCGAGGTAACCGAGACCGTGTTGCTTCCGGGCGAGGGAAGCCCCGCGGATCATCTGCGCTCCCTGCACGATCGCGGCATTTCCATCTACATCGACGACTTCGGCACCGGATGGTCCTCGCTCCAGTACCTTCGATCACTACCGGTCAGCGGACTCAAGGTCGCGGGCGACTTCGTGGCGAACCTCCCCGATCCGCTCGATCTTTCACTGGTGCGGTCGATCCATCAGCTCAGCGCTGCTCTCCGTTTGGAGAACCCCATAGCCGAGGGCGTCGAAACCGAGCAACAGCGAGAGTCCCTGCTTTCCATTGGCTTCCGCTTGGCCCAGGGATTCCTGCTGGCCATGCCGGAGAACGCCGGGGACATGGAGGCCACGCTGGCCCGAACACCGCCCGCTTCCTGGATCGCCAGTTATGATCGACAGATCACCGGGCTCCGACCTGGAGCCCCCGGCCCAGCCGATTGAACAAGGTTGCCTGCCGCGGGCGCAAGCAACCCGGCCCAAATTCGTTGACCACGCTGATCACTGGAGATCACAATGACCGAAACCCCCGAAACCTGGCTGACCCCCGAGACGCACCAGCGTCTTACGGAGGAACTGGCTGATCGCAGCGGACCACGCCGGACGGAGATCACTTCCCGGATCGAGGCCGCACGCGCCGAAGGCGACCTGAAGGAGAACGGCGGGTACCACGCGGCCAAGGAAGACCAGGGGAAGAACGAGGCTCGCATCCGGCAACTCCGACACCTGCTCGACAACGCTCAGGTGGGATTTCCACCTGCCGAGGACGACGGTCGGGTCGGACACGGAATGGTGGTGACGATTCGGTTCTCCGACGGAGACGTCGAGACATTCCTTCTCGGATCCCGGGAAGAGGCTCCGCACTCGTCCGTGGACGTCTACTCGCCGACTTCGCCACTTGGTCAAGCTGTGATTGGCCGCCAGGTGGGAGAGGCCGTGACCTACTTATTGCCCAATGGCAAGTCCATGTCGGTGGAGATCATCGATTCGCGGGCCTACCGGTCCTGAAGCGAACCCGATAACCCCGCCGACCCCGCTCGGCGGCAATTAGCTCAGCGATAATTCGCCCGCCGATACCGGCGCACCGCCAGCGGCACAAACACAGCCAACACGATCGCACAGCTGATCACAGTCCACGCCTCGGGATGTTGCAATGACCAATAGTCGTCAGCTCCGGGCGTCTGCCCGCTTGCGTTGCCGAACAGGTTTCGGCAGGAGAGCACCAGCGAAGAAAGCGGATTCCAGGCCGCGAAGTGCTGCAGAAATGCGGGCATGGTCTGCAGGGGAACGAACGCATTCGAGATAAAAGTCAAGGGGAACAGCCACACGAGCCCCGCCGTGTTGGCCGTCTCGGTATTGCGCATGTACATGCCGATCCACGCCCCCACCCAGGCCACCGTGTAGGCGAACAGCAGCAACAACGCGTAGGCGGCAACCGCCCGGACGAAGCCGTCGTTGATCCGCCAACCGACGATCAGTCCCGTGATCGACAGCACCGTCAGCACCAGGATCATCCGAGCCGCATCGGCAACCGTTCGACCGAACAGGACCGCTGACGTTCGCATCGGCAACGACCTGAACCGATCGATGATCCCTTTGCTCATGTCCTCGGCGATCCCGACCGTCGATGCCGCGGCGGCGAACGCCACCGTCTGGCCGAAGATCCCGGGGATCAGGAACTCGCGATACGCCTCGGCGCCCCCGCTCGCGCCGGGAACCGGGATCGCCCCGCCAAACACGTAGGCGAACATCAAAACGAAGATCACCGGCTGGACCAGGGAGAAGAACAGCAGTTCCGGGACCCGAACCGTCTGCAGCAGATTGCGCCTGGCGACGACCAGGCCGTCGCTGATGCCCCAGCCCAACAGTGGCCAGGACCGGACCACGGGCACTTCCGTCGAGGTACTCATACTCGGGGCACTCATTTCCGTGACCTTCCTCGACCCGACACCGCAGCCTCCGCCTCTTCTTCAATCGCCCGACCCGTCAGCGCGAGGAACACGTCGTCGAGAGTCGGACGGCGCAGCGCCACGTCGTCGAGTTCGATACCGGCGGCGTCCAGTGCCCTGATCGTCTCGATGAGAATCCGCGAGCCGCCGCTCACCGGCATCGTCACCTTGCGGACCACCTCGTCGATGACCGGATCACCTTGACCGAGTGGGGCCAATGCCGCCGCCGCATCCGTCAACCGCCCGGGGTCACTGACCACAGCCTCCACGAAGTCGCCACCCACCTGATCCTTCAACCTCTCGCTGTCACCCGACGCGATCACCCGCCCGTGGTCGATCACAACGATCTTCTCCGCCAGGTAGTCGGCTTCCTCCAGGTACTGGGTGGTGAGCAGCACCGTCGTGCCGTCGCGCACGAGTTGTTCGATGACATCCCAGACCTCCATCCGCGACCGGGGGTCAAGGCCAGTGGTCGGCTCGTCGAGGAACAAGATCTTCGGGCGGGCGACGAGGCTGGCCGCCAGATCGAGTCGACGGCGCATGCCACCGGAATAGGTCTTGGCCGGGCGATCGGCGGCATCGATGAGCCGGAACCTCTCCAGCAGTTCGTTGGTTCGGTTGGTCACCCACCTGTGGTCCAGATGGTAGAGGCGCCCCACCATGTTGATGTTCTCCCGGCCCGTCAGGTACTCATCAACAGCCGCGTACTGACCCGTGAGCCCGATGATCTTCTTCACCGAATTGGGGTTGGTGGCGACGTCTATCCCGGCCACCCGGGCTGTCCCCTGGTCCGGGCGCAGCAACGTGGCGAAGATTCGAACAGCCGTGGTCTTCCCGGCGCCGTTCGGCCCCAGCAGTCCACAGACCGATCCTTCCTCGACCGAGAGGTCGAACCCGTCAAGAGCGACGACATCGCCGAACCGCTTGACCAGCCCTTCGGCCTGCACCGCCATCTGAGTCATGTGTGTACCTTTCGCCGCCTTCGGTTGAACGTTCCGGACACCAACGCACCAGCGCGGAATCCACGTGGCCAGTTGCGGTCGAGCATGTCTTGGCTACCCGTCGTCCGACGCATTCCAGTAGCGGTGGCCATCCTGCACCAGCGCCGCCGCACCGATGATGCCTGCGTCCTGCCCCAGCGAGGCGGGCACGATGCTCATACGCGCAGCATGGGGCAGACCCGCGTGATAGCGGAAAGCGGCCAGTAGGGGATCCATCAGCAGCTCGCCGCTTTGGACCAGGCCGCCACCGATCACCGCCACATCCAGGTCCAACAGCGCGGCCACTGAAGCGAGCGCGATGCCGACCGCCTCGCCCGATCGGTTGTAGGCGGCAATCGCCACCTCGTCGCCAGCGTGGGCGTCGTCGGCCAGGGTCTTGGCATCTGCGGGCTTAGTCGGGTCGGAGGGCGTCCAGCCCTGCTCGACCGCCCATGCCGCCGTCGCCGGCCCACGGGCGATCGGCTCCAAGCACCCTCGGCCCCCACATACGCAGGCCGGACCGTCCGGATGGACAACAATGTGGCCGATGTGACCGGCATTGCCCAACCCACCGTCGATCAGGCGATCACCCAGCACCAATCCCCCGCCGACACCGGTGGACACGACCATCCCGAGCGCATTCGGGCGCCCCGCCGCCGCCCCGATCCAATGCTCCGCAGCGGCCATCACCACAGCGTCGTTATGCACTCGGACCGG